>JABUTT010000250.1 GCA_021443515.1 Bacteroidales bacterium | reverse complement strand
TAGAGACTCTTGCGCTTTTCGTATATCTCGCTCTCTACGGAGTTCTGATACTTTGCAACGCTCCCATCCTTGCGCAGAGTTCTGCCTCCAAAGGCTATGATGCGTCCGTCAAGGGAATGAACGGGGAACATTACCCTGTCGTAGAAACGGTCGAAATAGGTTCCGTCCTCCTTGCGTATGCTGAGTCCCGTCTTTTCAAGGAATTCGGCCTTGTAGCCTGCCTCAAGTGCTTTTTTTGTAAAGGCATCTCTGCCCGACAAACCCCATCCGAGGCCGTATTTCTTGATTGTTTCGTCTGTGAGGTTCCTTGAATGGAAATATGCTGTGGCGATTGTTTGTCCCTCATTGGTCGAGAGGTTTTCCACGAATACCTTTTGGGCGTATTCATTTACAAGCAGGAGAGATTCGTTGAGTTGCTGCTTGGCGACTTCCTCGGGAGTGAGTTCCCTTTCCTCCACCTTGATGTGATATTTGTTTGCAAGGTATTTGAGCGCATCCGCATAACTCAGGCTCTCGTGCTCCATCAGAAAGGATACCGCCGAGCCACTTTTGCCACAGCCGAAACATTTGAAGATACCTTTCGCAGGAGAGACCACGAAGGATGGTGTCTTTTCGTTATGGAAAGGACAGCACGCCTTGAAATTGGCCCCATAGCGCTTGAGTTCCACGAAGTCGGAGATAACATCTTCAATCTTCGTGGCGTCAAGTATTTCGTCTATGTTCCTGCGAGGTATCATTCTATAAATCTAACTATTTTTTTGTCTTTTTAGCGTTTTTGCCCTTCTTTCCTACAGATTTTACTGCGAAGAATACGATTGCGAGGACAACGAGGACAATAATTATGATGATAGGGGTGCTGAGGTTGTCGCCCTTAACCCTCTGCCACATCTTGAGGAGTTTGATAGTATCCTCATCTGCATCGTGCTCAAGGGCGCAGCGATCCATAATTTCCTGTGAAGGATAATATACAGGGTCCACAATGACTTCTTTACCGTCTTCGCCGAAGAGATAACTTACATCATAGGTCTGAGTGAAGCCGTTTTCAATGGCAGATTCCTGAACGCTTTCGAGAACCTCAGGTGTGCCGATGACGCTCACATAGCCTGTTGCATCCATGTTGCGGATAGCCATTTCGCTCTGGCACATATAGTTGATGAAGTAAGAGGCAGCCTTGATGTTCTGGGCATATTTAGGGATAACCCAGCCGTCAAACCAGTAGGTACTGCCTTCCTCAGGCACGATGTAGTCGAGTTCGACATTTACATCTGCCGCTTCCTGCATTGCCCAGGCTGCATCTCCGCTCCAGGTCCAGTTGAGCCAAGCCTTCTCCTGAGTCATCATTTCCTTTCCGAAGTCGGCTTCCCATCCTGCGATGTTAGGTTTTGCATCAACGAGAATCTTCTCGACTGCGGCAATGTCCTCGTCAGAGGTTGAGAACATAAGAGAATCGAGGTTAGTGACTTCCGGATGGATGTAGATGAGAAGTGGTGAATAAACATCACGAGGGGCGTCTTTCATGAAAATTTTGTTCTCGAAACGAGGGTTGAGAATTGCTCCCCAGGTTGAGACTTCCTCAGGTTTCACATATTTTGTGTTGTAAAGGAAACCGGTCGTACCCCACATATAGCCGACAGCATAGTCGTTCACATCTACTCCTGCAGGTGCTTTGAGTTTGTTCTTGAAGGCATCACGGAAGAATGGTGAAACGTTGTCGAGGTATGACGGTGTGTCCCCAAAATCTTTGTTGATAGGAAGAAGGAGACCGTGGTTGAGCATACGTTCAATCATATAGTCCGAAGGACATACAACATCGAAATCGGCCTTGCCTTTCTCGATTTTCGCCAGCATCACCTCGTTGATGTCGAAGAGTTGATAGACGATTTCGATATCTTCGCCGGTCTGTTCCTTATACCATACGGGGAATTCTTTGAGGATTTCCTCGTCGATATAGTCAGACCAGTTGTAGATTTTCAGGACTTTGCTTCTGTCCTGTGCAAAAAGAGACGCTCCTGCCAGCAAGAGAGCTGCGGAGATAGAAAAAAGCTTTTTCATTTTTTCTGTGTTTTTTTAAGTGTCCAGAGGTTGTAAAATACCAGTAGGACGAGTACAACAATAAAGAATATAGTAAGTAAAGGTCGGAGTTCAGGCGTAAGGCCGCCCTTCCTCGAATCTGCATAAATATAGGTTGAGAGTGTCTCCAGGCCCTTGTTGCCAAGGTTGAAGATGGTGATTTCAAAGTCGTCGATTGAAAGCAGGAAACTGAGCATGAAGCCGCTTGCCATACCCGGTGCAATCTCCGGAATCACGACCTTGCGAAGAGCCTTGAAAGGCGGAGCGCCAAGGTCCAGCGCAGCTTCATACAGATAAGGGTTCATCTGCTGAAGTCTTGGGAGCACGCTGAGTACCACGTATGGTGTACAGAAGGTGATGTGTGCGAGAGTAAGCGTAACATAGCCCTGACTCACTCCGAGGCTTACGAAGAGCAGGAAGAGGGAAACACCGGTGATAATGTCGGCATTCAGCAGTGGAATGTTGTTGAGCGTGTTCATCGCGCCCTTGAAGAACTTGTTGCGGGTGTTGAATATGCCTATCGCCGCTATGGTGCCGAGAAGTGTCGCTGCGGTTGAGGCTATGACACCGATGAGGAGAGTGTTCTCCACGGCCTTCATAAGTCCTACGTGAGTGCCCGGGGTAAAGAGGGAACTGTAGAGATGGGTTGAGAAGCCTGTCCAGTTGCCGAGTACCTTCGCCTCAGTGAATGAGAATATGGCTATCACGAAAATCGGAGCGTAAAGCACGAAAAGCAGTATGTAGAGGTATGACCTCGCGAAAATGTACTTTGCCTTCATTATATGAGCCCTCCCACGCCACTATTTGTGTTTTCAGACTGGTCGCCTGTAATAAGGTTCATAATCACGATGAATACGAGCATTATCATAGAAAGCATTGCTCCATAGTTCCACATTCCGTTGTTGATGTTCTCCTGAATGATGGTACCGAAGAGTTTAATGTTGTTCATGGTGAGCAACTCGGCAATCGCGAAGGTGGAAATAGTCGGCATAAACACCATCATCACACCGCTGAGTATGCCCGGAACGGAGAGGGGGAGAGTAACCTTCAGGAATACCCTCACCGGACTTGCTCCGAGGTCCTGGGCTGCTTCGCTGTAACTCTTGTCGAGTTTTGCAAGCACATTATATATAGGCAGTATCATGAACGGAAGGTAGTTATAGACCATACCGAAGATGAGTGTGCCCTGACCCAGAGGAATCTTCATCCAGCCGAAGAGAGCCACGGTGGCAAGTGTCCTCACAAGCACGTTTATAAGCATCGGGAGGAGGAAAAGCACCACCAGAATCGAAGACTTGTTGATTTTCGAATTGCTCAGGAAGTAGGCTGCCGGATAACCTATGAGGATACAGAGTGCAGTATTTATGATGGCAATACCCACCGAATAGACGAGCGTGTTCACTGCCTCAGACTCCTGGAAGAATTCTGCAATGTTGTAGAATGTCAGGTGTCCCTGGGCATCAGTGAAGGCGTACCACACCATAATGACGAGAGGTGCGAGTACGAAGAACAGCATAAAGATGAAATAAGGCACACCCCAGCTGCTCCTGCGGCCGATTATACTTGAGAGTCTGCTCATTTCACCTTAATGTCTTGAGGCAGGATGCGTATTCCTACGAAATCCCTTTCGTCATAAACATATTTTGTGTCTACATAGACCTTGTCGCGGTCCTCTGTCATAAGTGTCAGGAAATAGTGGTCGCCCTTGAAGATGATGACTCTGACATCTCCCTTGAGGTCGTCGTCCTCAGGTGTGTCGATAAGGTCTATCTTGTCGAATTCCACTTCCACGGTTACGTCCACAGCCTCGCCGTTCCACTTCTCCTGAGGCAGACACTCAAAGGTCTGGCCGAGCATTTCCACGTGGGTTTCATCCACCAGGCGCGCTTCAAAGCTGTTGCGGTAGCGTTCCTTGTGCATGACCTGAATGTCGCAAGGCTTCACGAGCATACCCACACGTGAACCAACTTCGAAGGCATTGTAATCCTGAACCTCGATTTCATAGCCGTTGTCGGTGTCCACGAGCATATCGTAGTGGATACCCTGGAAGATGCAACTCTTGACTGTGCCTTCAAACAT
>JABUTT010000104.1 GCA_021443515.1 Bacteroidales bacterium | reverse complement strand
ACTGAGCAGAGAAGACAAAGATACCAAAAAGAAACATAAAGAATTTTTGCAATTAAATTCAAACAGCTTCTTAGTATATTTGTAGGATTTGTGTAGGACACAAAAAACAACAGACCTTTGAGAAAAACACACGAAACACAATAACATTATGAAATCAAAGAATGTAAAATTCAGCATTATCCTGATGCTCTTCCTTGAATTCGCCGCATGGGGCGCCTATCTCACAAGCCAGGGACGTTATCTCGGCAACATCGGAATGGGTTCACTCATCGGCTGGTTCTTCTCCGTACAGGGATTTGTATCCATCTTCATGCCTGCACTCATCGGCATTATCGCCGACAAGTATATTCCGGCACAGAAGGTTCTCGGCTATTGCCACGCTCTCGCAGGAATATCTATGGTTGCTGCCGGTGTCTATGGCGTACAGGCCGGAGAGGCGGTTCAATTCGCTCCACTCTTTGCCCTCTACACATTCAGCGTCGCATTCTTCATGCCGACCATCGCCCTCACGAACACCGTTTCCTACAACATTCTCGCAAAGGGCGGCGAAGACCCTGTCACCGTTTTCCCTAAACTCAGGGTTTTCGGCACAATAGGTTTCATCATCATGATGCTCGTCAGCAACTGGACAGGTTTCCAGGACAATGCCTGCCAGTACATTCTTTCAGGTGGCATAAGTCTCATTCTTGCCATTTACTCGTTCACTCTTCCAAACTGCGAAATCACAAAGGCTGCAGCGGGAGAGAAGACAAACCTCGCAGAAATCCTCGGACTCAAGGCATTCACCCTCTTCAAGGACAGCAAGATGGCGATTTTCTTCATCTTCTCCTTCCTTCTCGGCGCTGCACTCCAGGTGTCTAACGGCTTTGCAAATACCTTCCTCGCAAACTTCGGGGGCATACCTGAATATGCAAATTCGTTTGCAGTGAAGAACTCAAATGTGATTCTTTCTATATCTCAGGTGTCTGAAACCCTCTGTATCCTCCTCATTCCATTCTTCCTCAAGAAGTTCGGTATCAAGGTGGTTATGCTTATGGCAATGTTCGCCTGGACTCTGCGTTTCGGTTTCTTCGGACTCGGCAACCCTAACGGAGGCGCATGGCTTTTCATCCTCTCAATGATAGTTTATGGCGTGGCTTTCGACTTCTTCAACATCTCGGGTTCACTCTTCGTCGAGCAGAACACAAGCAAGGAAATCAGGGGTAGCGCACAGGGTCTGTTCATGCTTATGACAAATGGTTTGGGAGCATCAATCGGCTCTCTCGCGGCTCAGGCTGTCGTTACCGCTTGCACCGGAGGACTTCAGGGCACAGAACTTATGACGGGATGGAGCCACGCATGGTACATCTTTGCAGCATACGCCTTCGTCGTGGGAGTCCTCTTTATGATACTCTTCAAAAATCCACAAAAGAAGCAAGCTAAAGCTTAATGGAAACAAACATCGTTTCAAACCTTGCCCTACTGTTCATAACCGCGGGTATCACCACAATCATATTCAAGTCATTTAAACAACCTTTGATCCTTGGATATATTGTGGCAGGTTTCCTCGTGGGACCGCACTTCGGCCTTTTCCCGTCGATGACGAGTCCCGAAACGGTAGAGCAGTGGTCTGAAATCGGTGTCATCTTCATGCTTTTCGGTCTCGGACTCGAGTTCAGTTTCCGAAAAGTCATAAAAATGGGTGCCACGGCGCTCATTGTAGCAGCGACAATGCTCGGAGGTATGACTCTCGTCGCCCTCATTGTCGGGAGCTTCCTCGGATGGAACAATATGGAATGTATTTTCATCGGTGCGGGCGTAATGAGTATGTCGGCTACGACTATCATCATCAAGGCATTCGATGATATGGGGCTGAACAAGAAACGTTTCACCCAGGTCGTTTTCGGAACACTCGTGTATGAGGACATAATTGCCGTCCTTCTCATGGTCTTGCTTTCGACTATGGCGGCGAGCCAGCAATTCGCGGGCGGAGAAATGGCTTTTGCCCTTCTCAAACTCCTCTTCTTCATCATTCTCTGGTTCGTTGTCGGCATCTATCTAATACCTCTCATCCTCAAGCAGGGACGAGAGTGGATAAATGACGAGATGCTCACAATCCTGTCCATAGGTCTCTGCTTCGGTATGGTTGTGCTGGCAGAGAAGGTGGGTTTCTCATCAGCGCTCGGAGCCTTCGTAATGGGTTCCCTCCTTGCCGAAACCATCGAGGGAGAGCATATCACCCAACTCATAAAAGGTATAAAAGACCTCTTCGGAGCAGTGTTCTTCGTGTCAGTAGGTATGATGGTGAACCCGAATGCCATCGTCGAGCATTGGGCTCTCATTCTTCTGCTCTCTGCCCTTGTGGTTCTGATAAAGCCTATGTTCTCCCTCACAGGTACTCTCCTTGCGGGAAAAGGTCTCGACACCGCAGTCAAGGTTTCGCTGAGTCTGGTGCCGGTGAGCGAATTCTCCTTCATTATCATCGCCCAGGGAATTGGCGCAAATGTGCTTCCCGACTATTTCTATCCGGTGGTGGTGACGGTGTCTGTGGTAACTACCTTCATCACTCCTTATTATGTGCGCTGGTCAGATTCGGTAAGCGGTTTTCTCCACAAGAAACTTCCTCCGAAACTTGTCAAAATCCTCTCTCCTGTCCATCAGGAAACACATCTGGTGGCAGAGAAGAACGAGTGGAAGGAGTTGCTCAAGAGTTATTTCATAAGGTATTTTATCTGCATCATCCTTCTGGTGGCTGTTTTCATAGGTACCAAAACCCTGCTCTGGAACTTCCTCGACAAGCATTTCGAGACGCTCTCGGACACCTGGATTAAGGCAATATGCGTGAGTGTGGCCATTGTTACCATGCTTCCAATCCAGATTGGTCTTGCAACCCTGTCTTCCGAATCCAAGAAGCACTATGCATCGCTCTGGAATGCAGGCCGAATCAACAGGGGTCCACTCATATCCCTCGTGCTTTGGGGAATATGCACAGCCATAGTTTCGATGTTCTTCACACTTTCGCACTTCTTTGCCGTGAAGGGACTGCTGCTTCCGGTACTCTTCGCACTCATCTTTGTATTCTTCTTTTTCCGCAGGAGAATCAAGGCTTTTGCAAGAGTAGAATCCATCTTCATCGCGAATCTGAACGAGAAGGAGGAGTATGAGCGCAGCATCAAGGAGCAGGAGGAGAAAGAACCTGTCACTGAAAACTTTGACATAGGCGCAGACAGTCAATATGCAGGTAAGATGCTGAAAGAACTGACCATACGCAAAGACTACGGAGTCAGTATCGTGAAGATTGAGAGGGGGGATGAAATCATCATTCCTTCGGCTGACGATTCAATTCTCGCCGGAGACCGCATCCAGATTATCGGCACTCCGAGCCAGATAGATCAATTCAGAAAGTCTCTTTAGAAAATAGCACCTCTTGGGGGCAGTTGCTTTTGCCACAGGTCATCTCAGGGGCAGTTGCACCTCAAAGCCTCAGGCTTTGATGGCGAGGCGGAGTTTTGCGCTTCTGGCACGGGTATTTGAGGCAATTTCGGCCTCCAAAGGAAGTATCGGCTTACGGTTTATGGCTTCGAGCGGCGCCTTTACATTGCCGTAAAGGTCCTTCTCCGCCTCGCCATCCACATTTCCGCAGCGAATGAAATTCTTGACCATCCTGTCTTCGAGAGAATGGTAGGTAATGACTGCGAGCCTTCCTCCCGGTTTAAGGGCAGCGGCTGCACTTGAAAGGAATTTCTCAAGGTCTCTCATCTCCGAATTGACCTCTATGCGAAGGGCCTGATAGATTTTTGCAAGCACCTTATGTTCCGCAAAAGCGGGAAGTATCGGCTTTAGAGCCTCATTCAGTTGGAATGTGGTCTTAATCGCAGATTTTTCTCTTGCCCTTGCAATGAGATATGCGGCCTTGTGGGGATTGTCAACCTCGCCATAGATGCGAAATATCCTCGTCAGGTCTGCCTCTGCATAATCGGCAATTACATCAAGCGCGCTCTTTGACGCCTTGTTGTTCATCCTCATATCAAGAGGAGCATCAAAACGGAATGAAAATCCCCTTTCCGGAGTGTCGAACTGATGGGAAGAAACCCCGAGGTCGGCAAGTATTCCATCCACTCCCTCAACGCAGCCCTGTTCAAGAGTAAAATTATGCACGAAACGGAAATTCCCTCGAATAAGTGTCAGACGGCCGTCTGCCGAATGAGGATTGCATTTGAGGGCATCTTCGTCACGGTCAAGGGC
>JABUTT010000142.1 GCA_021443515.1 Bacteroidales bacterium | reverse complement strand
GCGAGCTGGCCTTCAAGCCCGAGATCGCGTATGGTCTCTCCAATCTGTTTCTTCTGGAGATAGGCAATGAACTTTTTGCCGAATATCATTGTGATGACCATCGCTATGATGGCCGCAATCATTGCCCTGAATGTGATGTAGTTGAGAAGTCCCACTCCAGGCAGGTTGCTGTCTTTCAATATGTCGTATAAATAGTAAATCATAATCCTTTAGTTCAATTCTGCGAGCACCTCTGCGACAACCTCCCTTTCATCAAAGTGTCTCTTTACATTGTCAAGTATCTGATAAGTTTCGTGTCCCTTGCCTGCAAGGAGGATGACAGAGCCGGGTTCTGCCGTTACGATGGCTGTACGAATGGCTTCTGCCCTATCGGCGATTTTAAGAGCTTTGCTCCTGCCGCTGAGGTCCATACCCGCAACGATTTCTTTCATAATGTCCTCAGTTTTTTCGCTACGGCTGTTGTCTGAGGTCACGATTACACGATCTGATAAATCAGCGGCGATTTTGCCCATTTCGGGACGTTTGGTCGCATCCCTGTCGCCGCCGCAACCGAAGAGCGTGATGATTTTTCTTCCCTCGGCAATGTCTCTGAGAGCGTTAAGCACATTTTCGAGCGCATCCGGGGTGTGGGCATAGTCGATGATGATTGAAAGGTCTCTCTTTGGATAGCGAATGTTCTCGAGACGGCCCTTTGCTCCGTCAACCTTACTCAGGGCGACAAGGACCTCTTCCTTCGTGAACCCGAGTGAAATGGCCGTTGCATAGGCTGCAAGCAGGTTGTAGGCATTGTGGCGGCCTATGAGCCTTGTCCAGATGTTTTCTCCGTCGATAATGAGATTCATACCCTCGAAACACTCTTCCACGATTTTGCAATGATGGTCGGCGCTCTTGGAAAGCGAGTAGGTCACCGTTTTTGCCTCTGTGTTCTGAACCATTACGAGACCATTCTTGTCATCTACATTGGTGATGGCGATTGCACTCTTGTCCAAACGGTCAAAGAAAAGTTTCTTGCAACGGAGGTATTCCGCAAAGGTCTTGTGGTAGTCGAGGTGGTCGTGGGTGAGGTTTGAGAATATGCCCACCTTGAAGTCGAGTCCCGCAATCCTATCCTGCTCAACACCTACCGAACTCACCTCCATAAAGCAGAATTCGCAACCCTTGTCGTTCATTCTCTTCATAAGGGAGTTTATGGTCAGCGGGTCAGAGGTGGTGTTCGTGGTCTCAAATTCCTCGTTTGAGCCTATTCTATTGCTTATAGTGGAGAGCATACCGCACTCATATCCAAGGGCGGTGAAAAGGTTGTATAGGAGGGTAACGGTGGTAGTCTTGCCGTTTGTTCCGGTAATTCCCACAAGTCTGAGTTTGCTCGAAGGGTGTCCGTAGAAAGCGTCTGCAAGGAAGGCGAGTGCCCTTCTTGATGTGGTTTCGGCCTTTACGAAGACTACCTTGTCTGAGTTTTTATAGTCAGTTGCGCCGACAAGGACCTCGTTGTCATATACGATGGCATAGGCTCCTGCGGCGATGGCGTCTGCAATTTTCTCGTGTCCGTCGAAAGTATAGCCCTTGATGGCTACGAAGACAGACCCGGGAACGACCTTTCTTGAGTCGCTGCAAATC
Organism: Bacteroidales bacterium; assembly: GCA_021443515.1. Classification (GTDB taxonomy): domain Bacteria; phylum Bacteroidota; class Bacteroidia; order Bacteroidales; family UBA932; genus Cryptobacteroides. Next base: position 2,660 of record JABUTT010000142.1, on the reverse strand, counting down.
GCAGTATATTTACCTTCCTCAACACTTTTGAGGAGGTTAGTGTATGTATCTTTCATTATAATCGTCGTTTAATACTCCAAGTTGATATGTCTTGTTTACAATTTCTTTCATATAATCCACGTTTCTCGACCCGAAGAAGGTTCCACCGAAATCATCTCCTCTCATAAATTTGGAGTAGGCCACCAATATCGCGGCATATTTAGGTTTTTCTTCCGGCCAGACGCAGATGAATGTCGCCTGATATTGCGTTCCGTTTTTGCCTTGATAAACCGGTACGATTTTGCCGTTGATTTCTTCATTGTGAAGGATGCGGGCAGTGCCTGTCTTGCCGATTGAAGAGCATTTTGCCGAGGACATAGCCTCTCCCGTACCGCCTTTTTTCGTGACAGTGGCAAGTCCCCTTCTGATTTCTTCTGCGGTTTCCTTTGAGCAGAGGGAGGCATTGAGCACGCCTTTTCCGGTATTACCCGCCTTCATTCCATTGCAGACTTTTCCATCCTTCATAAATCCTTCCACAAGATATGGCCGCATCATCATTCCATCGTTTGCTATGCCGCCGTAGAGAGTGACAAGGTGGAGAGGAGTGAGGGTTACGGAATAACCTATGGCTATATTTGGCAGGGTAGGGGCACTCCAACTGTTCGGGTTTCCGTATGTGGGAAGTGCCGGGGTTGCAAGTCCGTCTATGTCAAAATCGAAGGAAGTGAAAAGGCCAGTGCCATAGAGACGATCGAGGTATCTTTGAGGATTGTCTCCATAGTTGTTCACTATGAGTTCCATAAACACGTTGTTTGATGAAACCTTCAGCGCGTCTATGATTTTGATTGAATCTGAATGGACTTCGGAAAAGAAAAGGTGCTTGTCTTTGTATAATTCTCTCTTATGATTTTTTACATTTGAGAAAGGTCCCGCATCGTAATAACCATTGTGGGTAGGCATTTTCTTATCGAGCGAAGGGATTTTTCCATCCTCAAGCGCCATCATACAGTCAAACACCTTGAACACACTGCCCGGGTCTCCGGCCTGACGAGTGGCATATTCAAACTTGTTTTCAAGAATCTGACCTGTCTTTTCGTCTTTTTGAAGATTCACCATAGCCCTTATGGCCCCCGTCCGGGCTTCCATAACGATGGCGCAACCACCCCAGAGGACATCATAGGATTCAAGTTCACGCCTGAGTGCAGAATGAGTCACCTGCTGGAAATTCATATCTATGGTTGTGAGTATGTCATACCCGTCGTTAGCCTTGACGATGGTGCTGTCGTTGTCGAGAATAGCCCTTTTTCCGTCAACGGTCTTGTGGTATTCGTGGCCATATTCACCGCGAAGAACCTTGTTGTAGCGTCCTTCTATGCCAATATGGTGAAGGTCGCCATCTCTCGGGATGTTGCCTATGACTCTGCGGGCAAGCGGGCCGTAAGGATAGTGGCGTACAAAATTCTCCTGCGAAACTGATTCGGCAATCCATCCAGTCTTGAATGGGTCTGAGGTATGATAGGCCTTTCGGAAGGCGTTCTTCAGCCTTATGTATGTTGTGTAATCCACATTTTTCTTGAGAATGGTGTGGCTGCCTCCCTTTCCTTCAACCTTAGGGTTTCCGTAACGCTTGTGCTTGATGTATTCGAGCCATTGGTTAGGCGTTCTTTCAGGGAAGATGACGGAAAGCGAATCGGCGAGTTCCTTTGTCTGCTCAATCCAGTCCGCATCTGTTCTTGCCACCCTTTTCTTGTAGTTGTCGGAAAGCACATTATCTCGTTTGGATGCATCAAAATCTTTCTTTCTGATGGTGCAGTCCATATAGATGTTGTACTCCGGAACAGCAATGGCAAGATAACTTCCGTCTGCGGCGAGTATCGCTCCTCTGAACGGTTGCGTTTTCACCTTTGTCGAATGGGGAGTGATTTTGTTCTTGATGTATGGGTCAATGGAGTAGGTCGTGATTCTGAAAAAGATAATGACAAGAAATAATATGGCAACGAGCAAGAGAAAGAGGTGATAGATGAACATCAACCTATCAACACGCCCCTTGTAACCGGGTTTCTTTTCTCCGGTCTCCTGTCTTCTTTCTATGTTATCGTTTTCTGTCATTAGTCTTGGTTACTGTCTGTCTCCCTCTTTGCGATGAACTCGTCAAGGTTTTTCGGAGCATCTGTGGGGATGTCTATCTTCGAGCCGTTTTCTTCCAATTTGTTGAGCACATTTCCTATGCTCTGGCTCTGCTCATAATAGTACAGTTTTTCGGTATAAAGTATTTTCTCGTGTCTGAGTTCCTCCTTAGACTCCTCAAGACGGTAAAATGTCTGCTCAATCCAATATCTGCTGAGGAGATATAATGCCATGACGAGAAAAAGGACAAAGGCGTGCGGAATAAATCTTTCAACAGACGGACGGGCCAGCAAGTTGCCACTTATAATACTCTTGAGCAAATTGAAAATAGTCTTCAAGATGGCTATGAAACCATCTTTTATCGCTATTATTCCGCCCTTGAATTTACCCATTTTACCACCTATAAATCAAACTCACAAAATTAAGTAAATTTTCCCGTATTTCTATTGAAAGCTATTTAAATTTAATCCCAAAAATTCTTTATGTTTCTTTTTAGCATCTTTGAATTCTCTGCTCAGTCATATAGGCCACTGCTATACTCCTTCGCAGTCGAA
>JABUTT010000084.1 GCA_021443515.1 Bacteroidales bacterium | reverse complement strand
GAAAGTCGCCGACACAAATGTTCACCGAATCGCAAGCCTGATTCAACGCTGCGCCGATGAAGTTGCCAAGAGCAACGAAGCCTCAAAAGCCGAGGGCAACGCCACAGCCTCAATAGCCGAGGACAACGCCACAGCCTCAAAAGCCAACGCCGCCCCCATCGACCCTATGTCGCTAAAAATCGGAAACTTGTACAATCTTGCAATGGACCTTGACCGCCTGAACCGTGAAGGCACGAAACCCCTGAAAAAATATCTTGACGAAATCGAGGCTATATCCAGCCGCGAAGAGTTCATATTCAGTTTCTGCACCCTTAAGCACAGGAATCCGTTCTGGGGATTCAGCCTCTCCCCTGACGACAAGGACAGTTCAATGAACATTCTCCACATCACTCAGGGCGGTCTTTCCCTCGCTCGCGACTATTATGAGGATGACCAAGATGCAAAGAAAATTTTCGGAGCATTCAGGAAGATGGCAATCTCGCTGCTGGAATATCACGGCTTTAAGAATGCAACGGAACTTGCCGACGAAGTTCTCGCGATTGAAGCGGGCATAGCGGCAAAGTGGTACAAACTCTCAGAGACGAGAATACCTGAAAAGAATTACCACAAGATGTCGATAGCCGATATATCCAAGCAGACCTCATTCGACTGGGACAGGTATCTCAAGGCCTACGGATATGACGAGACCTCCGAAGCTAATCTCGCGCAACCAGAGCCCATAATCTATGGTTGCAACCTCATAATGACACTACCGCTGCAATCGCTGAAAAACTTTATGATATTCCACAAAGTCATCGCCTGCGCCACCAACCTCGACCAAAAATGCTATGACATCTGGTTTGAATTTCGCAAAGTGGTTGCAGGCCAGATTGAGCCGAGTCCGAGGTGGAAATTTGCAAAAGAGGTGGTAAACAGCATACTCACACCTGTGGTCGGCCAAAGATATGTCGCAGAATACTTTTCCCCTGAAGCCAAGAGCGAAGCCTACAAAATGATAAAAAACATTCAGCAGGCCTTTGCCGAGCGCATAAAAAATGCACAATGGATGAGCGAAAAGACAAAGGAAACCGCCCTTGACAAACTAAATTCACTCACAATCAAGGTGGGGTATCCGAACAAGTATGACGACCTTTCTGAACTTGAAATCAATCCGGAACTCTCCCTTCTCGACAATATGAACAACATCGGAAAGTTCTTCTGGAGGCTCAGGAAAGAGAAATACTACAACAAACCGGTTGACAAGGATGAATGGAGTATGGACCCACAGGATGTAAATGCCTATTACGACCCCTCTACAAACGAGATTTGCTTCCCGGCAGCAATTCTTCAGGAGCCTTTCTTCAGCCCGAATGCGGACCTCGCGCAGAATTATGGAATGATAGGAACGGTCATAGCCCACGAAATGACGCATGGTTTCGACGATGAAGGACGAAAGTACGACAAGGAGGGGAACCTCAACGAGTGGTGGGACGAGGCTGACATCAAGGCATTTAAGATACCTACAGACAAGTACATAGAATATTACAACCGACTGTGGGTGCTTAGACCTACCGAAAGCGATCCGGCAGGCCTCCATCCAAAGGGCGACCAGTGCATAGGGGAAAACATCGCAGACCTGGGTGGCGTGAACATATCATTTGACGCATTCAAGAAAGCATGTGAAACTAACCCACAAGAAGATGTCACTTTTGAAGGCACCACCTACACTCCAGAGCAGCGATTTTTCCTTTCATACGCCCTCGTGTGGGACACAAATGCCGCAGAAGAATTCTATCGCTATCTCACAAACATAGATGTCCACAGCGTGGGTTATCTGCGTGTAAACGGCCCTCTGCCACACATTGACGCATGGTATGATGCCTTCGGAATCACTCCCGAGTCTCCTCTCTACCTCGCCCCCTCAGACCGAATCAAAATCTGGTAAATTCTCCTATAATTTTTTGGCTTCTTCCCAGAGGCGGTCCATTTCTTCGAGAGAAACATCGGCAATGTTTCGACCCTCGCGAAGGGTGTGTTCTTCGATATATGTGAAGCGTTTAATGAATTTGCGACAAGTCTGCTCAAGGGCTGTGTCAGGATTGAGTTTGTAGCATCGGGCTGCATTTATTGTAGAGAAAAGGAAGTCGCCGAGTTCGCCCTCTGCCGTAGCCTGAGCAATGGCAAGAGCCTCATTCGCGTTGCTCTGTACCCCGCTTTTTGCCGCCTTGTCGCCGCCATCAGCACCCACAGCCTTCGCAGCATCGCGAGCCTCACCGAGACGATCGAGTTCTGAGCGAAGTTCACCTATTTCCTCATAGACCTTGTCCCACACATCCTCCTTGTTTTTCCAGTCGAAGCCCACGCCATGCGCCTTATCCTGAATACGATAGGCTTTGAGAAGTGATGGCAGGCCTTCCGGAACACCGCTAAGCACACGCTTGTTGCCATCTTTCTCCTTCGTTTTAAGCATCTCCCAGTTCGTGATTACCGTATCGGCATCCTTGGCAACGACATCGCCGAACACGTGAGGATGGCGGTAAATTAGCTTGTCGCATATCGAATTTGCCACATCAGCCACGTCGAACTGCCCCTTTTCCTCGCCAAGACGAGCATAGAAAACAATGTGAAGCAGCACGTCGCCAAGTTCTTTCATTATCTCGTGGTCATCGCCCGAAAGTATGGCGCCGGCAAGTTCATAGACTTCTTCGAGAGTCTGCGGACGGAGCGACTCGTTAGTCTGCTTGCGATCCCAAGGGCATTTCACCCTGATTTCATCCATAACATCGAGCAGCCTTCCGAACGCCGCAAGTTTTTCTTCTTTTGTATGCATAGCAGTTTAGATATAAGAGGTCTGTCTTAAATATAGTGATAGTGTGGGCCGAAGCGCTCAAATGCAGCCTTCTCAAGGGCTTCTCTGTCGTCAGGATGAGCAATTGAAGTGAGCAGACGGGCTCTTTCCTGGAAACTCCTGCCATAAAGGTTTACAGCTCCATATTCGGTCACAACCCAATGAACATGGGCACGAGTAGTGATAATGCCTGCCCCCGGCTTTACCACAGGCACAATCTTCGACACTCCCTTGACTGTACGGGACGGCATTGCAATAATCGCCTTTCCACCCTTGCTGCGAGAGGCTCCATAGATGAAGTCGCACTGTCCACCCACGCCGGAATAATGCTTCGTACCGATAGAGTCGCCGCAAACCTGACCTGTGATATCGACCTCAACAGCCGAATTTATAGCCGTCATTTTAGGATTTTGCGACATAATGAACGGGTCATTCGTATAGCCCACATCCATCATCAGCACATCTTTGTTGTGGTCGATGAAGTCATAGACCTCTTTCTTGCCCATAAGGAAGGTGGAGACAATTTTTCCCGGATCAGTAACCTTGTTCGAGCCATCTATGACACCCTTTGCAACGAGATCAAGAACGCCGTCCGCAAACATTTCGGTATGGATGCCGAGCCTCTTGTGGCCGCCGAGTTGACTCAGGACCGCATTAGGCAGTGCGCCGATACCGAGTTGCAGGCACGCACCGTCCTCGATAAGACCTGCCACATTACGTCCAATCTGCATATCGATTTCCGAAGGAGCAGGGAAACTTGCTTCAACGAGAGGAGTGTTATCCTCCACGAAAATGTCAATGTCACTCAGAGGAATAAGTGCCTGACCATAGGCGTAAGGCACATTCTTGTTTACCACCGCTATCACGGTCTTTGCACATTCAATGGCAGCGAGAGTGGCATCCACACTGGTTCCGAGCGACACCATACCGTTCTCATCGGGAGTCGATACCTGAATCATCGCAACATCGCAGGTAATCGCACCACAACGATAGAGTTTCTGAGTCTCACTCAGGAAAACCGGGATATAGTCGGCATAACCGCTCTGCACATTCGGACGCACATTTGCACCTATAAAAAAGCCCTGATGGAAAAATATGCCGCAATATTCGGGATTGGAATATGGCGCAGGGCCCTCTGTATGAAGGTGATATACCCTAATATCCTTCAATCCTTCCGTCTTAGCCCACTCGCACATAGCCTCGATAAGCACTCTCGGGGCGCTTGCGACCGAACTCAGATGGACGTGGTCACCCGATTTCAGGACCTTTACCGCCTCAGACGCTGTTGTGAAATTGATTTTCTGCATAGACTTTATTGACATTTTCAAGAATGCAAAGATAACAAAAAGAAGAAAATATATTTGGAGAATGTGAAATAATTACTACCTTTGCAGTCCCAACACGGTGCCCGTAGTTCAGTTGGTTAGAGCGTCAGATTGTGGTTCTGAATGTCGTGGGTTCG
>JABUTT010000085.1 GCA_021443515.1 Bacteroidales bacterium | reverse complement strand
TTGCGGCAAAACCCTTTTCAATCGAGATCCTGATGATGCTCAATTGTGGAGAAGAATAATTTTCTCCCGCCTTAAATGTTGATTTTGTCATTGTTGTAAAATTAAAAATTATAATCTTGAGCGGAAAACGGGGTTCGAACCCGCGACCTTCGGCTTGGGAAGCCAACGCTCTACCAACTGAGCTATTTCCGCCTATCCTTGTAAAGGCAAATTTCTGCAAAAACAAAAATCTCGTAAAGATACTATAAATACCCGAAATATCAAAGGATAATGCGATTTTTTCGTATGCATGTCAAGAAAGCCCCCAAACTCCTTCCATCAATATAATGTTTGCATATTCAAACAAATATTATTATTTTTGCAGGAGAATAAACACATTATCATGGCCAAAGAGAAAACCGTCTTACTTCCGACACAGGAAAGAATAATGAGTATAATAGGAGAAAACATCAAGTTTGCCAGATTACGCAGAGACCTCTCAACAGAACAAGTCTCAGAGCGTGCCGGCATAGCCCGATCAACGCTGGTAAAGGTTGAAAAGGGAGATTATGGGGTATCTATCGGTATTTATCTTAAGGTTCTTTTCGTTCTTGGTCTAGAAAATGACCTTAAAAATATAGCAAGCGATGATGTGCTTGGACGACGCCTGCAAGATGCAAAATTAGTAACCAAAAACAGAGCCTCTAAAAAATGAACAAGAACATTTATTGTTATGCTGATTGGGATGGATTAAATGGGCCATGCCTCATCGGAGTCCTTCATTCTGAGCAAGTTAGGGGAAAGGAAATCTTTCGCTTTGATTATGATGAGAGTTGGCTGAAAGATAAAAACTTTAGGCTTCTCGATCCCGATTTGGGTAAATTCTCAGGTGCGCAATACCTTCACGATGACAAGATAAATTTTGGAATGTTCTTGGATTCTTCTCCTGACCGATGGGGACGAACCCTTATTAAGAGAAGAGAGGCCATTTTAGCAAGGAAAGAAGGTCGAGAAGTACGCAAACTATATGAATCAGACTACCTTCTTGGTGTATATGACGGAACAAGAATGGGTGCTCTAAGATTTAAGGTTGATCCTACTGGTTCTTTCCTTGATGACAATGCGAGCCTTGCAACTCCTCCTTGGAGTTCGATTCGTGACCTTGAATATGCCTGTGCCCAATATGAGAACAATATTGAAAAAACAGATTATAACGAAAGTGAAAAATGGCTCAATATGCTTTTTAGACCGGGGTCATCCCTTGGAGGGGCAAGACCAAAAGCGAATGTTCGCGATACTAAAAATAATCTTTGGATTGTCAAGTTCCCAAGCCAAAACGATAAAATAGATATGGGGGCCTGGGAAAATTTAGCGGCAAATCTTGCTGTGCGATGTGGCATAAACTATCCCGAACATGGGGCCCAAGCATTTTTAGGAAAACAACATTCATTTTATGTAAAGCGTTTTGACCGCACACATAATGGAACTCGCATACAAATGGCCTCAGCAATGACACTTTTGGGTTATAGCGATGGTGACAACAGCGATAGCGGAGTAAGTTATCTTGAACTCGCCGAATTCATAACGAGATTTGGAAGCAATCCTGAAAAAGATTTACCGGAGTTATGGAGAAGAATAGCCTTTTGTGTCGCTATATCCAATACCGATGATCATTTGCGCAATCATGCTTTCCTACTTGAAAACAAAGGATGGCGTCTTTCTCCCGCCTATGATATAAATCCAAATCCGGATGGCGGAGGATTGAAACTTAACATAAATGGAGATGATAATGCCCTCGATTTTGAATTAGTTGTATCTGTTTCAAAATACTTTAGAATCAATAATGCTGAGGCGAAAGATACTATAAAGAAAATTAAGGAAGTAGTCTCCGGATGGAGAGGAGAAGCTACACGACTTGGTATTTCTTCATTTGAACAGGACCAGATGTCCTCCGCATTTCTATATTAAAGACTCGGTGCCTAAGCAGGCTTACAGCATCTTGCAATGCAAGTTAGAACTTGGCGATGAGTTCGACGGGACAGTGGTCGGAGCCGAGAATTTCAGTATGGATGGCAGCTGAAACGAGGTTGTCTTTAAGTTCGCTGGAAGCGAGGAAATAGTCGATACGCCAGCCCGTGTTCCGTGAGCGTGCCTGAAAACGATAACTCCACCAGGAATAGACATCCTTTGTGTCGGGATTGAAATGACGCCATGTATCAATGAAACCTGAATCGAGAAGACGAGTCATAGCTCCACGCTCCTCGTCGGTAAAACCTGCGTTGTGATGATTGGTAGAAGGATTTTTCAGGTCAATTTCCTTGTGAGCCACATTCAGGTCGCCACACACTATGATAGGTTTAGGAAGGCTGTGAAGATAGTCTTTGAAATCGTTTTCCCACTTCATCCTGTAGTCGAGGCGACGAAGTTCCTCCTGAGAATTGGGCACATAGACGCAAACGAGGTAGAAAGATGGCATTTCGAGGGTAATAACCCTTCCTTCCGTGTCGTGCTCGGGCATCCCGATTCCGTAAGTCACGCTCAGTGGCTCGTGCTTAGAGTAAATTGCAGTGCCGCTGTAGCCTTTTTTCTCCGCAAAATTCCAATAAGAACGATAACCCTCAAATTCGAGGTCGAGTTGGCATTGCTGCATTTTTGTCTCCTGAAGGCAGAAAAAGTCTGCATCAAGCGAAGAGAAAATCTCGGGAAATCCCTTGCCCTGAATGGCTCTGAGGCCGTTTACGTTCCATGATATGAATTTGTATTCCATATTAGCACTTTAAGAAATTTACAAATGAAAGTCCGATGCGTCCGCGTTCAAGGTCAATGCTAGAAACTTTGACGGTTATGGTGTCGCGAAGGTGAAGATTCTTGCCCTGAGGGAAAGCCGATGAGTGAATGAGGCCATTGGTCTTAATGCCGAGATCCACAAAAGCTCCGAAAGCAGTGATGTTGGTTATGACTCCCGGGAGTTCCATACCTTCGTGAAGGTCTTCTATGGCGTGAACTTCTTCGCTGAAAGAAAAGGTCGAAGCCTTGCCGCGAGGGTCTCTGGCAGGTTTGCGAAGTTCAGCGATGATGTCGGTCACTGTTGGGAATCCAAACTTCTCATCCACGAAATTCTCCGGATTGAGCCTGTTCAGAGCCTCCTCATTGGAGACAATCTGCTCAGCCTTGAGACCAAGACTTGCCGCCATCTTATCCACGATGTAATATGCCTCAGGATGCACTGCACTATTGTCCAGGGCATTTTTTCCTCCCTCAATGCGAAGGAAGGCGGCACATTGCTGATAGGCCTTAGGGCCCAGACGAGGAACTTTCAACAGGTCACTGCGGGAAGTGAATGCTCCGTTTGCGACACGATAATCATAGATGTTTTTCGCAAGGCTCGGCCCGAGACCGGAAACATATTGCAGGAGATAGGGGCTTGCCGTGTTGAGACTCACGCCGACAAGGTTCACGCAACTTTCAACGGTGAGATCAAGTTCTTTCTTGAGCAGACTCTGATCCACATCGTGCTGATATTGTCCCACGCCAAGACTCTTCGGATCTATCTTCACAAGTTCGGAAAGCGGATCCTGAAGCCTTCGCCCTATGGAAACTGCTCCTCTCACCGTGAGGTCATAGTCGGGAAACTCCTCCCTCGCAACATCTGAAGCCGAGTAGATTGACGCACCGTCCTCGCTTACCACATACACCTCCACTTCTCGCGAAAATGGCACCTTGCCGATGAAGGCCGCAGTCTCGCGTGAAGCTGTGCCTGAACCTATTGCAATGGCGTCAATTTTATATTTCTCGACGAGGGAAGATATTTTCTGAATGGACAGGACCTTTTCGTTCTGCGGAGGATGAGGATAGATTACATCGTGGCAGAGAAGGTCGCCGAAGGCATTAAGACACACCGTCTTGCATCCTGTACGGAAGCCAGGGTCAAGCGCCAGAACAGCCTTGCCAAGCAAGGGAGCCTGGAGCAAAAGACTGCGAAGGTTTTCGCCAAAGACCGCAATAGACTCCTTGTCGGCCCTCTTTTTTGCTAGGGCTATGTACTCATTGCTGAGAGAAGGCTCCATAAGTCTCTTGAATGAATCAGTAAGTATGTCCCTGATCAAAGGTTCCATTTCTCTTGAAGGATATTTGAACCTATGTCCATATTCATAGTAGAGCTTTTTGCAGCCTCTTTCGGGAGTCATTTCAAATTTATATGTGATTACACCTTCTTTTTCTGCCCTGAGCATAGCAAGAACACGATAGGCGGGCATCTTTGCGAAATGCTCCTTGTAGTGGTGGAACTGCTTGAAGTTCCCTGCCTCGGGATGTCCCTTGTCCTTGATTTTGGTTATTATCGCCACAGACCTGTACAA
>JABUTT010000024.1 GCA_021443515.1 Bacteroidales bacterium | reverse complement strand
CTATGACAAGGTGGCAAAGGAGAATAAGGAGTACAGAGCAAGAATAGTGGTGAATGCCGCGGGAGTCTGGGGTCAGACGATAGCGGCTATGGCGGGATGTCAGATTACGATGTTCCCTGCAAAGGGCTCGCTTCTCATCTTCGGCCACAGGGTAAACAACATCCTTATTAACCGTTGCCGCAAGCCTGCCAATGCCGATATTCTTGTTCCCGGCGACAGCATAAGCCTTATCGGAACCACTTCTACACGTGTTCCTCTTGAGGAGTGTGATGATATGAAGGTTACACCCGAGGAGGTTGACATTCTTCTTACTGAGGGAGCCAAACTTGCCCCGGTGCTTGCCAAAACGAGGGTTCTGCGTGCCTACGCGGGCGTCCGTCCGCTTGTTGCGAGCGATGACGATCCGACTGGCAGGAACATTTCTCGAGGCATTGTGCTTCTCGACCATTCTACTCGAGACAATGTGGAAGGCTTCATTACCATCACAGGTGGCAAACTCATGACCTACCGTCTTATGGCTGAATGGACTGCCGACCTCGTATGCAAGAAACTCGGCAATGCAAAGGCCTGCATCACTGCGACTACTCCTCTCCCGGGCAGCGAAAAGAAGGAAGCCATTCGGGAGAAGAAGAGTTTTGCAGTCAAGGCGCTCACCGGCCGTATGGGTACGAGGAGTGAGAATGTCAAGGTGGATGACGAGTTCTCGAGGGCTCTTGTCTGCGAATGTGAGGGCGTAAGTGTCGGTGAAATCGAATATGCACTCGACAATTTCCAGATAGACAATCTCGTGGATCTCCGCCGAAGGACACGCACAGGAATGGGAACCTGTCAGGGCGAACTTTGCAGTTGCAGGGCGGCAGGTCTTGTGGCCAAGGCAAGAGGTTGTGCCGAAAAGTCCAAGGAGGACCTCAGGAGTTTCCTCGAAGAACGCTACAAGGGAATGTATCCGACTGCTTGGGGCGACACCCTTAGAGAATGTCAGTTCATACAAAAAGTTTATAAAGATATCTGCGGTCTATGAAATATGATGTAATTGTAATAGGTGGCGGTCTCAGCGGTATGCTCACGGCCATATCCCTTCAGCAGGAGGGCAAGAAGACGGCAGTTATATCCGCCGGAGAAAGCACTCTCTATTTCTCAACCGGAGCAATCAAAGGTTCTCTTTCTCCTGAGGAGATTACCCGTCTGGAGAATTGTGGAGTGAAAATCTTCAAGGGAGGATTCCGCCTGACTCCTGCGGGTGAACTGGTGAAGGCAGACTATTCGTTCTCGCCTTGCTCGGCTCTCGAAAAAGATGACCTTACAGGTTTGAAGGCCACTGTGTTCAATCTTGCGGGCTTCTCGGATTTTCCTACGGCACTTGTGGCTGCGGGACTTGAGAAGCGCGGTGCTGAGTGTACAATAAAGGAACTTAAAATCAAGGGGCTTGAAAGTGCGAGGGCGAACCTTACCGAATATCGTTCAACTACCATTGCGAGAGAGCTTGAGAGCAAACCTGCATTGGTCGAGGAGATTATTGCCGAGGTTTCAAAGGCAGAAGGCATAAAAGTTCTTCCTGCAGTGTTCTATGAAGGTGCACAGATCAAGGTAATCAATGCTCTGAAGGATGTGCTCTTTGCCGGAACCATTCCTCCGACTGCTCCTACCTTCTCCCTTTCACAGGCACTGAAGGCTGCTTATCTTTCAAAGGGAGGCTTCATTTTCAAGGGCGAAAGGGCAGTGAACTCTTCATTTACCGAGGATGGTCTTGTTGAGGCAGTATATTGTGAAAGACTTGGAAATGAGCCTCTCAAGGCAGACAAATATGTACTTGCCACCGGTTCATTCTTCTCAAAGGGTCTTGTGTCGAATTACGATAAGATATGGGAACCGGTTTTCAATCTTGACGTGAAAGCTCCCGAAAAGAGACTGGATTGGCTGAGCAGTAATTTTTGGGCAGACCAGCCATATATGGCTTTCGGAGTAGTGACCTCGGAAGGCAAGGCCGTGAAAGACGGCAAGGTTATAAACAATCTCTATGCAGTGGGTTCAGTCACAGGAGAGGGAAGTGAACACAAGTCCATTGTAACGGCATTTGAGACTGTTGACAGAATAATTAAGGAGAAATAGGTATGCAGAAAGAGAATATAAGTCCCAATGAACTTGAACAGTGCATCAAGTGTACGATATGCACTGCATACTGCCCTATGGTGGCTGTGCGTCCTCAATATCCCGGTCCAAAGGCTGCGGGTCCCGATATGGAAAGGTATCGTCTCAAGAGTGAGGCATATTTTGAGGAGACACTGAAATATTGCCTTAATTGCAAAAGGTGCGAGGTGGCCTGTCCTTCGGGTGTGAAGATTGCCGATATGATACAGGAAGCGCGTATAGAGTATAGCAATGCTCCTGTGAAACTTCGCGACTGGATACTTGCCAACACGGACTTTATGGGAAGTCTTGCATCTCCGTTTGCTCCTGTTGTGAATGCCATCACGGGACTGAAACCGGCAAAGGCTTTGATGGAGGGTGTTCTGAAAATTGACCATAGAAGGACATTCCCTAAGTATTCCGGAGAGAAATTCGAGACATGGTTTAAGAAAAATATCCAGCCTGAGGGCCTTGAAAAGGTGATTAACTATTTTCACGGCTGTTTCGTCCAGTATAACTATCCTCAGCTTGGAAAGGATTTCGTGAAGGTTTGCAATGCCCTCGGCTACAAGGTGAATCTGCTTGAGGGAGAAAAGTGCTGCGGAGTTGCCCTCGTTGCAAACGGCATGGCTTCCAAGGCAAAGAAGAACGGTAAAAACAATGTTGCCGCTATTGAAAAGGCGTCAGCAGGAGGACAGGTGAAGACGGTTGCCACTTCCACTTCGTGTACGAATATGATACGTAACGAATATGGCTCGCTTCTCGGCATAGACACATCCAATATCAAGGAGGTCGTGGATCTTGCAACCCGTTTCGTGTATGACGAGATTGTAAACAAAGGTGCGAAACTCAAATTTAAAGAAGGTATTGCCCTTAACCTTGCCTACCACACTCCTTGCCACATGGAAAGTATGGGCTGGCAGGTGTATTCTATTGAAATGCTTAAACTTATCCCAGGCGTGAAACTTACCGTTCTCGACTCGAACTGCTGCGGTATCAGCGGTACATACGGTTTCAAGAAAGAGAATTACGAGTATTCACAAAATATAGGTGCGGCCCTCTTTAAGAACATAGAAAGGGTGAATCCGGATTTTGTCGCCTGTGATTGTGAGACCTGCAAATGGCAGATTGAAATGTCAACCTCCTATAAGGTCAAGCATCCGATAAGCATTCTTGCCGAGGCGATTGAATAGTCGGGTCAGAATAATATATTATATATGGTATCATCTGCGGAAATATCTTCTTTAAGGGAAAGAATAGGGGTACTTGCCAAGGCTGTTGACCTTGACGGGAAGAGGTCGTGTGCAGATTCTCTGAAAGCCAAGAGCCTTGAGCCCGATTTCTGGAACAGTCCCGAAGAGGCTCGCAAGACTCTCAAAGACCTTGCGGAGCTGATTTCCTGGATAGAGGGAATAGACGGGGTTTCGTCTGCCGTGGATGATATTGAGGTTCTTGTGGAATTTCAAGATGAAGCAGAGGCGCTGAAACAATATGAGGCGGCTCAGACGGCTGTCGGCGAGCTTGAATTCAGGAATATGCTTTCGGAAGAGGGCGACAATCTCGGAGCTGTGCTGACCATAAATTCGGGCGCAGGCGGAACGGAGTCAAACGACTGGAGTGAAATGCTCCTTAGGATGTATACTCGTTACTGCGAGCGTCAGGGCTTCAAGGTTACCGTAACAGACCTTCTTGAAGGGGAAGAGGCCGGCATAAAGAGCGCTACCATACAGATTGAGGGAGACTATGCCTACGGCTATCTCAAGGCAGAGAATGGAGTGCACCGCCTCGTGAGAATATCTCCGTTCAATGCTCAGGGCAAGCGTCAGACAACTTTCTCGAGTGTTTTCGTCTATCCTCTCGTGGATGACACAATCACCATCGAAATCAATCCTGCCGACATCGAGTGGGACACTTTCCGAAGCAGCGGTGCGGGCGGGCAGAACGTGAACAAGGTGGAAACTGGCGTGAGGGTCAGACACCTTCCTACAGGCATAACCGTAGAAAACACCGAGACTCGAAGCCAGCTCGACAATCGTGAGAATGCCCTTCGCATACTCAAATCCCGCCTTTATGACCTTGAATTGCAGAAGCGTAATGCGGCAAAGGCGGAAATTGAAGGCAACAAGAAACGCATAGAATGGGGAAGTCAGATTCGATCCTACGTGCTTCATCCTTACAAGTTGGTGAAGGACCTTCGCACAGGAGAGGAAACCGCCGATACGGTTGGCGTTCTTGACGGCGACATTCAT
>JABUTT010000112.1 GCA_021443515.1 Bacteroidales bacterium | reverse complement strand
GAAACCACAAATTTTATAGCAGGGATGCCCTGCACGACTCTCAGTGTGGAACTCAGTCGCCTTTTCTCGTTTTGCTTGCCGCGGGTGTCATAAACCACATACACTTTTTCGTAGGCTTCACGGCTTTGGAGAGGGCGTTGGTAGGTCTTGTTCGCAGAGTGCCATTCGGTTGTGGAGTAGGCTCCGCTGAAATAAAATGATGTGTGTGAGGCCTCTATGCTGCCAAGGTCAAAGTCCCATTCAATGCCTCTCGAGATATGAACATCGGAGTTGGCAGACCTTGTAATGCACTGCAAGAGCGTGTCCCTTGCACTTGGATGCTCCTTGTCGTAGGTTAATTTTCCTTCAATGGTTACGAGAGAGTTCCATTTGTCGAATGTCAGGGCGGTCCACTCTTCATTGTTTGATGAAAAGCCGTTTGAAACCTTGTCCTGATAGGCTACGATTGAGAATGTCCTTCCTCCAGGGGCTTTGAACTCCAGTCCTATTTCTATCTTGTCACTTGTCATCGGACGCAGGTTGAGCGAGGTGTGATCAAGAATTCTGGTCGTGTATGCGCCCACATATTGTCCGCCGGAGTGAAGATTTACATTCGTTATGTCAATATAACTTACCTCGGGATAGAGCATGAGCAGGGAAGGTGCCTTTGACGCCCTTCCATAGCCGATTCTTATGTCCATCCACTGCAGAGGGCTTATTGTGGCATTGATTCGTGGCGAGAATGCCGACATTCCCTCAGGGCGGGCAAGCTGAATGCCTTCGTAGCGAAGACCTATCTGAGCCGTCATCATAGGATATTTGTCCTTTGACGAGAAGTGGACGCTGATATTGTCCTCAATATACGCCGAGAGCGTGTTCAAAGCTGGAATCTTGCTGAAATCTCTTGGTCGGTAACCCGATTTCGAGAGAGGCAGGAGAGGGTCGAGATTGTAGAAGCCTGTTCCTGCATTGCCTTCAATAGCATATTGCACACCGACATTGAAACGATTTGAAAACCTTTCGCCACCGACGTGAAAGACATCGCTTATTTTTGCGAAAAATGAATATGGTTTACCTATTGAACCACCCTCGCCATAATACTGGTGGGGAAGAAGGTTCGTGTCAAAC
The DNA here is from genome assembly GCA_021443515.1 of Bacteroidales bacterium. Lineage (GTDB taxonomy): Bacteria > Bacteroidota > Bacteroidia > Bacteroidales > UBA932 > Cryptobacteroides. The sequence goes on along the minus strand of JABUTT010000112.1, from coordinate 3,329 downwards.
ATACCCTCAACAAGGGAATCATAGAAAGGCGTGTCTCCCGAAATCAGGTTCCTTGATTTTGAATCTGTGACCTTATAACTTCCCGAAATATCGTATTTTAAGTTGTTGACAATGGTCTTCCCGAGACTGAAGCGTCCGCTATGGGAAACTCTGAAGCCTGTCTCGTTTGTGCTGTCAAAAACATCCTGGACAGGCTCTGACGGATCCGGCCCTGACCAGTCGCGTGTGGCGTTGAAAGAAAGCGAGGTAGTTAATGTGGCTTTTGAATTCGGAGATATGGAATGGATTGCCGATGCACCGAAACGCATGTATGTGTCTGTGGTATAGCGTGGGTCCGATTTTCCGTTTGCAAAGTCTCCGCTTATGTTGAGGCTTCCGCCTTTTCCTATGGAGAAACCCTTGCCCGCTGCCACCTGAATTATGCCCGGGTAGATTTTACCTGAGATTTTAAGGTCGCTGATACCGTTCTTTCTGTTTACAAGCATCATTCCCGAAGAAAGGTCTCCGTATTCCGCTGAAGGTATGCCTCGGATAATCTCAACGCTTTCAATGTTGTCCGTTCCTATGCTACGAAGGTCGGTACCCGAAGATGCAGTGGCCACCGTTCCGCCTTTTGTGTTCATGTCGGCATTGGAACTGAGAGGCACTCCATCGATGAGCACAGCAGCTCCGAAGGCATTGTTCGAATCGTAGGAGTCGAGAGTTCTGTTTGTAAAATAACTTGACGATGTCAGACTCGGATTCGATGAAATGACAGCTCCCGGAAGGAGTTGCATAAGGTCTTTCAAACTCGTCGCTTGAAGGTGGGATATGGCCTGACGGTCGATTCTTGAAGATGTGGATTCGCCCGTTTTTGTGCTTTTTGCCACAACCGTGACCTTTTCTATCGAAAGGCTTTGCTCCTGCAGACTGAAGGAGATTTTCTGCATTTTGGCAGAGGCGACTATCTTGATTTCTTGAGTAAGAGTGAGGTAGCCGAGTATCGAAATCTCAAACGTGGCCGTTCCCACCGGTATTTTTTCGAATGTAACACATCCTTTGCCATCGGTTACTCCCCAGGTTCCGTAGGGCTTGACGATGACTGTGGCGCCGATAACCGGTTCATCCGTGCTTTTGTCTTTAACTGCGATTTCCACAGGCACTTGGCTGATGGCTTGAGCACTTAAGTTCAAGGAGCATGCAGCCATAAGTAATGAGAACAGAATTGTTCCCAATCTGATACTGTTGAATCGTAATCGCATAAACAACACTAAATTTATTGTTGTCTTCGCAAAGATATGCAATATATATTTAAATAACAATTGGCTTAGTCTTGTTTTTTCATTATATTTGTGCGATATGTGGATATGGATGTCAGTTTTGTCGGCCTGTCTGTTGGGTTTCCACGAGGTCGCCAAGAAACAATCCCTCAAGAAAAACGGTGTACTTGAGGTTATTGCGGTGTATTCGGCGATAACTGCCGTTTTCCTTCTTCCATTCATTTCTCTCGGCACTTTCCCCGACCATCTTCGCCTCATCGTCAAGGCTTCCATTGTCAGCACTTCGTGGATTTCAGGCTTGGCGGCAATGAAACGCATTCCTCTTACGACCGTCAGCACGATGAAGGCCACAAGACCGGTGTTTGTAGTAGTTTTTTCAATCATTCTTTTTGGCGAAAGACTGAATTTGGGTCAGTGGGCCGGAGTAATAGTGGTTATCGGCTCGCTCTTCTTGCTTGCAAGAGTAGGCAGGAGCGAAGGTGTAGTTTTCACCAAGGACAAAGGCATTCTGTATATGGTCATAAGCATACTGACAGGTGCCGGAAGCGCGCTTTGGGACAAGCACATAATGCAGACTATGGAGCCTCTCTTCGTTCAGAGTTGGACCAATATCTATATCACTGTAATTCTGTCAGTTATCATCCTTATCAGGCGTCTTGTGGGGCAGGCGGAGCGAAAACCTTTCCAATGGGACTGGAACATATTGCTCATAGCCGTTTTTATCACTGCGGCAGACGCGCTCTACTTCTTTGCCCTCCACGAGGAAGGCTCGATGATATCGGTGGTTTCGCTTCTTCGAAGGGCAAGCGTCATCGTGTCCTTCATTGCAGGTGCAGTGCTTTACAAGGAAAACAAAGTCAAATCCAAGGCGGCAATACTGCTGAGCATGATGGTGGGTATATGCTTGCTCGCCTTGTCTTCATAATGAATATTAACCAAAAATTATATAGCACAAATGAATCTTAGATCTCTAAAAATCATTACTTTGGCTGCTTCAATGATAGCAGTTTGGGGCGTGTCTTCTTGCAAGAAGCCTGTGGCCCCTGTAGAAGTTACGATAAACATCACCAGCGACTACGTCCTCTATGTGGAGAACAAGGGAGGGGAGTGCGAAATCACTTTCGACGTGAATGCTGCGTGGACGGCGGACTGCAACTCAGACTGGGTAAGTCTCGACTACGACAACGGAACTGCCGGAAGCAACAGCATCATCTGCACCGTTCAGGAAAATCCAAGTTACAAAATCAGGAATGCTCGCGTGAATATTAAGGCAGGAGATGTAACTGCTTTTGTTTCAATTAGTCAGAAGCCTACAATTCCAACAGAGTACAATTTGCTCTTCATTGGCAACAGTTTCACTCAGGACGCTTGCTGGCACCTTCCGGGCATCGTCAACGCTGCAGGTTTGAGCCCTAAAATCAATATGGTCGATATGTACTGGGGCGGCGGTATAATTACCGATTACATTACGGCCTATTCAGACGTGCAGAATTCAAAATTTACTTCACATACCTTCAATGCGGGCGCTTCAACCAAGGCCTGGACCAACCGCACAGGCAAGACCATTCAGGACATCGTCAAGGAGAGAAAGTGGGATGTGATTGTGCTTCAGGAACATACAGGTAACCCGATAGCTTGGGATTGGACCAGTACGGCGAAGGCAAACCTCGACAAAATTGTGGACCTCATCAAGGCGGATTGCAAGGATAAGGACGGCAAGGCTTACACTCCTAAGTTTGTATACCTCTTCTCACAATCATATTTCGACCTCACAAAGTCTTCAAAGGCACCTGAAAGGTTTAAGGATGAGGTTGATATGTACAATACAATTGTCGTATTTGCCCAGAAAGTAATGGAGAATTGTCAGTTTGAGGACATCATCGCTTCCGGAACATATTTCCAGAACATCCGTGGTACATCCGCAAACATCAACAAGACAACATACGACCTTACTCGTGACGGTTACCACATGGACTACGGTATTGCTCGTTATGGCGCCGCCTGTCTCATTTTCGAGAAACTCATAACTCCACTTTTCGGCGTGACTCTCGACAATAACAGTTTCCGTTA
>JABUTT010000225.1 GCA_021443515.1 Bacteroidales bacterium | reverse complement strand
TCGTCTTTGGTGTCTTGCACCAAGGCTACTCCAGAATCCGTTGCTGGAACTTACAACTACGCAGCTTGTAATATTGAATATAGTCCATCTACTCCGGAAACTGACGCTTATGTGTCTGTACTAAAGGTGAGTGCACAAAAGTCTTTCCAGGGTTCAATCATTACGATCAACGCCGATAACACAGCCACCATTAATCTCGGAGGAGCTAATATCCCTACAACCTATACTCTTACTCCAAAAGGTGAAATTACTTTCATTTTCGGTGCGGAAATCACAGGTTTGCCGATATCATCTTTTAAGGGAAATATCAGCGGTAATGATTTGAACATTGTTATTGATGCTAAGGAATATGAAGATGCTGCCGAGGAAATTAAAAAACTTGGTTTTGACGTTTGCAAGGTGAAAGTAACTTTCAAAAAGTAACGTATAGACATCTTAAAATAAAAATACCCTCGGAAGAATTAACTTCCGGGGGTAATTTTTATAAACTGCCGTTGCAGCGAGATTTTAGAGATTTGGATTCATTGTCTTCCAGTCCTCAACTGCAGGGATGATGCCCAGAGAAATGATTTCCTCCCTCATCTTGTTGAGGTGCTCGACAGAAGCCTTGAGAGCTGCGATTTCCTCAGGAGTTCCTGTAGGAGCAGTGTAACTTACACCATTTGCGTTGATAACGGTAGGCATAGCCATCATAACGTTCTTGTAACCGCATTTCTCGCAGTTTACATAGCAGCCTGCAGGCCAGGTGAATTCTGCTCCACCCATAGCAGCCTCAATCATCTTGACTGAAAGGTATGCAGGGCTCTGGAATGATGAACGGCCACGGAGTTTGATAATCTTCGAACCACCCTGAACGGTGTCCTGGAGAACCTGTGCCCACTTGTCGGCAGGGATGTTGTACTCTGCGAGTGGTTTTCCGTCAACTACGATTTTAGAAGCGAAAACTGCCATAGCCTCGCCGTGTCCGCCGTAAGTGCGTGCGTTCTCGACTTTGTACTGAGGAACGCCGCAAGCCTGGCCAATAGCCTCCTGTAGACGTGTAGAGTCAAGGGCTGCGAGAGAAGTAAGCTGGTTAGGCTTCAAACCTGAGTGGATGAGTGCTGTAAGAGCGGTAACATCGGCAGGGTTGAAAATAACAACCACGTGTTTTACATCAGGGCAGTATTTCTTGATGTTGTCACCGAATTCGGCAGCAATCTGGCAGTTGCCTTTGAGAAGGTCTTCACGGGTCATACCTTCTTTACGAGGAGCTCCACCTGAAGAAATAATGTATTTTGCGTTTGTGAAAGCCTCAGCAGGGTCTGTAGTCCAGGTAACGTTTACTCCTTCGAATGCGCAGTGGCTCATTTCCTCGGCAACACCGTTTACGCCCGGGCCATAGATGTCATAAAGGCAGATGTTTGGAGTAAGACCAAGCATCAGTGCAGTCTGTGCCATGTTTGAACCAATTGCTCCGCCGGCACCCACGATAGTCAATTTTTCGTTTGTAAGAAATTTCATGATATTATTAATGAAGTTTGGTTTGTGATTTTATTACTTGCAAAGATACAAAATTTACAGCGAAATCAGTCGGCATTGTCATATCCGACAGTCCAAACAAGCACGTGGCGGTCAAATACGAGATATTCAAGGTCAAACTCCATTTCCCTTCCGTCTTTCTGGACGAAAGTTGCTTCAAGTTCGCCTTCTCCCTTAGGAGAGAATTTCTCGACTTCGATTTGCTCTGCAAAATCCACAGCGCTCGGGCTCATCAGTTTGAAGATAGCCTCTTTTGCACACCAGTAAATGGCAAGTTGCTCGTTCTTTGTGTCGTCATCGAGATCTTCAATTTCATCTTCGCTCAAGGCCTTTTTCTCTACGGCGGAAAAATCCCTGTCAAGACTTTCGATGTCGATGCCTATGCCTTCCTCATCGTGGAGGATTATAGCAACATAACCGTCGGTGTGGGTGATGCTGATGTCGCTTATACAGTTCTCGAGATAAGGTTTGCCGTTGTCGTGGTGGCAGAGATAAACCTTTTCTTCAAAAAGTTCATTCAAAAGAGCCCTAACTGCAAGTTTCTGGCGACGGGTGTTTTCGCTGCGATAGAGCGAAATCTCTTCCATCTCGTCACTTGGGATACTGCTTAGGTTTTTTAGTTCCTCTTCAGTCTCTTCCACTTTCCAGACGGCGATAGTCGCTCCGTTTTCAAGTTCTTTCTTTAAATATAAAGCCATAAAAGTTTAATTTCAGTAGCGTAAAACCACATTCGCTCCAAGCGCAATGCGTTCGGAGGATGTCAAAATATAAAGGTTTTCGATAACGGGTCGTCTGATTTGACGCCCGAAAGTGATTGTAAACCGTCTATTGGACTGGGAGGTTCCACGTGATACTGTTGTTTAACTTTGCAAATATAACACTTTTTATAATAAGTCTAATTCTTTTGCAACAATAAAAAAATCTGCCGACAAGAGATTGTCGGCAGATATAATGATTTCAGTTTAGAAATTCGGCTTAGTTGAATCTTGCGAATTCAATGTCCTTAGTTGCGCGAGCTGCAAGGCATTCGCACTTAGAAGCCTCTGCGAGGTTAGCCTTAACGCCGTCAGCATTGCCCTTGCGAGCAGCTACGATAGCCTTGAGGTAGTAAGCAGTAGGGCATTCGCACTTGATGGCAGCCTCAGCCTCGTCGATGCGGTCTGTGAGGATGCATGCAAGAGCCTTATTGTTGCTTGCGCAGCAGCAGTTGCAGTTAGCGAGCTTAGCGTAAGCAGCCTCATAGTTGCCATTGAGGATGTCAACAACAGCAGCGTTGTTATTAGCTTCCTTAGAGTCAACCTTTGCGAAAGCTTCAGCAGCAGCCTGGAGGTCACCTTCGTTGAGAGCAATTACACCATTGAGGTTGATGAGGTCTGCATCCTGGTTCTCAACCTTCTTTGCAGCAGCCTTAGCATCAGCATATTTGCCTTCTTTTACATAGAGAACTGCGAGGTTGTACTGAGCAACGTCTGAAGAGAATTTCTCGATAGCCTTCTTGTAGAGAGCCTCTTTCTGAGCATTGTCCTTTGAAAGGGCAGCAGCGTGAAGGAGAGCAGGCTCGTCAAGAACGTCGATATTGTCGTTTACGAGAGTTGCAAGTTCTTCTGCAGAATAGTTCTGGTATTCAACGTTTGCAATGAATCTTGCCCTACGGAGTGCAGGGAGGACATCCTTTGCAAGAGTCTGATAAACAGCAGAGAGATTCTTGATTTCGCTTTCACGAACTGCAGGGTCGCTGTACATGCTGAGAACGCGGAGAATGAGTTCCTTATCTTCAATGTTTGAAGCGGCAACGAGTTCCTGGAAACCTTCCCAGTCTTCGCCAATGCTCTTCACGTTTACAGGGTTGTTTGCACCTGTGTTTTTTGCAACTGTAGCGTATGCCTTTTCAGCGCTCTTGCTACGATCTGCAGAAAGTTTGTTGTTGTAAGCCTCTTTTCCGTCAGGAGAAGCATAAGCCACGATGTCGGTAGAAGTGATGGTCTTTCTCTCGTTTGCAATAGCCTCTTTAACGCCTTCCTGATATGCATTTACAGAAGCGCCTTTGAGTTCTTTCTTGTTAACCTGTGCAGAGCAGATGTTGTAAAGAATCTGACCTTCAACCTGAGATTTGATAACATCCTGATAGCCGTCAGCCTTGTAAGAAACTGAACCTTTCTTGTCAACAAGCATATAGGTAGTGTTGCAACCGTCAGCAACCTTCTTGGTTGGACCTTCAACACTCTTTTTAGCGTTGCTTGCTTTTGAACGGAGCTCAAGAGTTGCTTTCTCCATACCTTTTACGTAAGTGAAGTGAACTTTCTCAGAAATCTGAGCGCCATCGGTTCCGACAACCTTATAGTTGTCTTTTACCTTCTCACCCTGGTATGTGAATGGCTCGAGAGCCTGCTCGCCACCCTCGTAAACAAGTACAGGAGTAACTTCAAGGATACCGTCAGTATTGAAATACTTAGCAGGGAATGTAGATGTGATTTCAGCGTCGATGTTGCCGGCAATCACTTCGAGAACAGCTGGCTCGCAGGTAACAACGACTGACTCGTATGCTTCAGCCATTTTCTCCGGAGAGCTGCAGGCTACAACTGTGCCAAGGGCAAGTGTAGCGATTGTTAAAAGATTAAATTTTTTCATATTGATATGAGTTGTGATTTTTGAATATTATTTTTAACCTCGCAAATATAGTAAAAAAAATTAGAAGCTGCTTAAATTTGATTCATGTTATTATTTATGGAAGTTTTTGCGCATTGCATTTGCACAAATTACTCAAGCTCGACAATGCAAATAAATTTGACATTATGCTCACTAACTCGTAATTTTTTGAGTATATTTGTACTTTGACTGCGAAGGAGTATAGCTGAGGCCTATATGACTGAGCAGAGAAGACAAAGATACCAAAAAGAAACATAAAGAATTTTTGCAATTAAATT
>JABUTT010000011.1 GCA_021443515.1 Bacteroidales bacterium | reverse complement strand
GCTGTGATTTTGACCTTCTCTTGCAAGAAGAACGAACCTAAGGAAGACCCTTACAATGGTCATGAATATGTTAACCTCGGCCTCAGTGTAAATTGGGCTACTTGCAATATCGGTGCCTCGAGTGCGGCTGACTACGGCTCATACTTCGCTTGGGGCGAGGCTGAAGCAAAGGAGAACTATTCATGGGGAACTTATAAGTTGGGAAATTACAACGAAAGTGCTACTCCTGACTATGGTTTGACTAAATATTATAGTGGTGACGGTCTTAAAACTCTCGTTGCGGCTGATGATCCTGCCACTGTCGCATGGAAAGGCAAATGGCGCACTCCTACAATTGATGAAATCAAAGAACTCTTCGACAACTGCAGCTTGACTTGGACAACACAGAAGAACTCTAAGGGTGAAGATATAAACGGCTATCTTTTAACCAGCAAGGTTGCCGGGTTTGAAGGCAACAGTATCTTCCTGCCTGCAGCAGGCTATGGTGAAAATGGGGAATCCAAGATGGTCAACGAAGGTGGCGATTACTGGGCATCGACTCTCAACGAGCATAATTTTGCCAAAGCGTATTTTTTCTACTTTGATGATGAAATATACTCCTGGTCTGACACAGAGGAGCGTTTCTATGGTCAATCAGTCCGTGCCGTTGCGAAATAAGGCTTGGATAACCTCTTTGTCGATGTCTATATCGAATTTGCGGGCAAAGAGTGCGCCTGATGAGAGCATTTCGTCATAGTTCTTCATCTCAATTACAAAGGGATGAGGACTATGGGCGGCTCCCCATTTGATATAGCGTAGATTATCTTGAATAATATTTTCCTTGAACGATGAATTCCAAAGTTCTGAGGCAAGGAAAAACTCATCGGGAGCGAATGCGTGGGCATAACGCTTTAGAATTTCATTTCGTCTGCTCACAAGAAACTCGGCTGCGGAAGGGGTTATCGACACCCATTGTGAACTCATCTTGTAGTCGTAGTCGAGACCTCTCCACTTAGGCATAAGGAAAACTTTCTCGCCTATGTAGGCGAGTTGATTCACAATTTTGAGCAGTCTGTACTTGATGTGGCTTCCACTCTTGTATTTGAGATATTTTGGCAGAGGAATCCAGCAACGCACGTGCGGATAGTTGGTCTTTGCCTTTGGCTTTATGTCTATGAATTGTTGCCCGCTCTTTGTTGCAAATACAGCCTTTATTTCCTGAGGACTTTTAAGGGGAAGGTCCTGTCCGCTGAGAAGATGAATGTGCGAATATGCTTTGCCTGCATCGAGAATGTTCTTGAAGGCATCGAGTTCTGCTTCCACAAGAGAGATGTCGCCCCAGTAGAGAGTCTTGCGGGGGAGTAGAATGAGGTTCTTATGCTCTGCCTTTATGGAGTCGATATAGCCTTCAGGTACGTTTGCAAGGGCATCTATATGGAGATAGATGTCGAAATCTTCATCTTCCAGAGCATTTAGAAGGATGTCGAGTTGGGAGAACTTTCCGTGGGCGAGTATTATGAATGCGTGTCTCATTTTTTCTTTTCTCTTGGGTGGGCATTTTTATAGACTTCTTGCAGTCTTTCTATGGAATTATGGGTATAGACCTGTGTGGCTGCGAGGGAACTGTGGCCGAGAAATTCTTTGATTGAAAGCAGGTCGGCGCCGTCAGACAGAAGGGCTGTCGCTATGGAGTGACGAAGCACGTGAGGGGAGAGTTTGCCGGAAGTCTTGGCGTATGGTCTCAGCTCGTTCTTCACGATTCTCTCTATGTATTGAGGATAAAGAGGCTTGCCTGTGGCTGTAAGGAAGAGTTCCCCGGTCATGAGATGTACTCCCGGAATAAAGTCATCGATAGTGTGGAGGTAAAGCGATATTTCCTTAGCCATATTTTCGGGCAGGGGGATTTCCCTCATTTTGTCGCCTTTTCCCGTAACCCTGAGTACGTTCCTGCCGGGATAGTAGTTTGATCTTTTAAGTCCTATGAGTTCTGCCCGGCGTATGCCTGTGGTAAAAAGCAGGGTTATGATGCAGCGGGAGAGCCTTTTTTCATAAAGCGCATTTGACAGAGGTTCGCTCAGACCGTTGAATATGAAATCATCCGTGTCTGCAATGTAGGTGGCAATATCCTCTCTTTTTATCACGTCGGGAAGTCTCTTTGACGTTTTTGGTCTTGAAACCAGTTTGACCGGATTGGATTCGAGGACATCCTGGGAGATCAGCCATTTGGAGAAACCGCTCAGGGCGCTTATGTGCAGGCCTATTGTCCTTGCATTGAGTTTTTTCTTGTCGGCAAGGCAGACTTCATAACCGCGGATAACATTCGCTTTAAGACATTCTTTGCAGGTTTCTTCGCTTATTGGGGGAAGCCCTCCGGCTTTGGCCTCAGCGCCATTGAACACTTCGGGAGCGGCAAATGCAAAGAACCCTCCGAGCACGTCTTTGTAGAGTTCGACCGTGCGCGGAGAGTATCGTTTGATGTTACCTATGTATTTAAGGTATTTGTTTACCACCTATTTCTCAGGTATGTTCTTGAGCACTTCTTTAAGGAAGTTCCAGCACTTCTCGACAGAAGGGATGTGCGCGCGTTCTCCCGGAGAGTGAGGACTGAGAAGGGTAGGTCCCATGGAAATCATATCCCAGGCAGGATAGGTTCCGCCAAGAATACCGCATTCGAGACCTGCGTGGATGGCCATAACCTTGAGTTCCTTGTCGTAAAGGTCGTTGTAAACCTTCTTCATCACGTTGAGAATGTCTGAGTCAGGGTTTGGAGCCCAGCCGCTGTAGCCACCTTCGAAGGTTACGTCTGCACCTGCGAGCGAGAATACACATTCCATCTTCAGACCGAGTGCATCCTTTGCAGTGTCAACAGAGCCGCGAAGAAGTGATATTACAACGATTTCCTTATCGTTGGTTTCAACTATTGCAAGGTTGTTTGATGTTTCGACGAGGCCCGGAATGGCGTCGCTCATTCTCTCAATGCCGTCAGGACAGCCGAAGACTGCAAGCACAACAGCATCTGTGACGTCTTCGTCAATGTAATTCTTGGCTTCTTCCTTTGCTGGGGCAAGGCTTATGCTCATTTCAGGGTCGGTGCCTTTGTACTCGGCCTTAATCTGCTCTGCAAGTGCTTCAATGGCTGCTGTGGCAGGTTCAAAGGCTTCTTTAGGAAGAAGAATTGTGGCAAACGACTCGCGAGGAATGGCGTTGCGAAGTGTGCCTCCGTTCCAGTTCACGAGCCTGTAGTCGTATGGCATGAGCGAAATGAGAAGGCGTGCCATAACTTTGTTTGCATTGGCTCTTCCGAGGTTGATGTCCATACCCGAGTGGCCACCGACACAGCCTTTGACTGCGAGGTCGAAAGTAGCGTAGGTTTCTGCAGTGACTGCCTCGATGTCCTTGTCGCTCTGCGGCACTTCAACCCTCTCGTATGCGAAAGCGGCGCGGCAGTCGAGACCGCCTGCACAACCCACGTATGCTTCTCCCTCCGTTTCAGAGTCGAGGTTGATGAGAATGTCGCCTTTGATAACGCCTGCCTTGAGTTCGCGGGCGCCTGTCATACCTGTCTCTTCGTCTATTGTGATGAGAACTTCAATTGGGCCGTGCTCTATGTCCTTGCTTTCAAGAACTGCCATGGCGAGTGCAACTCCAAGTCCGTTGTCGGCTCCGAGAGTCGTGCCGTTTGCCTTAATCCATTCGCCATCAACTATGGTTTCGATAGGGTCTTTCTTAAAATCGTGAACCTTGTCCGAGTTCTTCTGTGGCACCATGTCGCAGTGGCCTTGAAGAATCACACCTTTGCGGTTTTCATAGCCCGGAGTGGCTGGTTTGCGGATGATTACGTTTCCGATTTCGTCACGGAAAGATTCGAGTCCGAGGCTCTTGCCGAATGCCTCAATGGCCTCAGCAGCCTTGGATTCGTGTTTTGAAGGTCTTGGAATCTGGGTAAGCGTGTGGAAGTTCTTCCAAACGATAGTCGGCTTTAATTCGTGTATTGTCATAGTGCTGTTACTTTAGATTTTCTTTAAGGTAGTTACGAAGGTCGTCTTCGTATGTGATTTGTTTGTCGATAATTTCGCCGTCGCCTATGATGTAGGTGAGAGGGAGGGTAGCAACATTGAATGAGCCTACAACAGGTGAGTAAACTCCGAGACCGTCACATACATTTATCCAAGGAAGGTCCTGGTCTTTCACTGCACGAGCCCAGACGCCTTTGTCGGTGTCCATAGACACGGCATAGATTTCAAGTCCTTTGCCGTGGTAGGTGGCATAGATATCTTTCAGGACAGAGGTGTTGAAGATGTTGTTTGCCGCTTCGGTGCTTCTCCAGAAGTGGACAAGCACAATTTTATTGTTCTCCGCAATGTCTTTGAGAGCAATTTTTTCAGCCTTTGTGTCAGGAAGGGTGATGTCGGGATAACCCATTTCGTTTGCCTCGGAGAGTTTGCGGTAGATATTGAACAACTCAATTCTTCTGTCCGCTTC
>JABUTT010000036.1 GCA_021443515.1 Bacteroidales bacterium | reverse complement strand
GCCTCGGCAAGAGTAGCGAAATACTTGCTGTCGCAGCCCGGGATTATCTTGTCCTCCGCATAGTGATGATAGATTCCGTTTGAAAAGAACACCCTCTTTGCATACACGAGGAAGTTTTGGTAGTCCTCACATTCGCGGTCTCCATTATATTCCTTGATAATAGTCTCGAGAAGAGTCCTGATTTCAAGTCCGTGCTTGCCGAACTGGGCCCAAATTATGTCCCTACCCCACTTTGCGCTTTCAGTGAGGTGGTAGAGGTAGGCTTTTTGAGCAAGAGAAAGGCCGTCCCAATCCGGAACTTTGTATTTCATAACCTTCAAATCGGCAAATTCCTCCATGAGGTATTTGAAATCGTCTTCATTTTTCTGGGCACAGCCTGAAATAAGCGAGCAGGCCAGCGAAGTTGTCATAATCATCAGTGCAAATTTCTTCATTGTTTTATTTGTTAAGGAGTACAAACTTACGCAAAATTACCGATAATCCGACCCAATTTGCTATATTTGTGACCCATTATGAAGAATTTTTTCGTCATATTCACCCTTTGTCTTCTCATCTTCACCGGATGCGACAAATCAAAAATGCCCAATAAAGACCATATCGGAGACAGGAAACTGCTGCTCTATTATGGTGCGGGCTTCAACTCCCTGTCGAGTTATTTGAAGGAGGATATTGGCGAACTTATCCAAAACAATAAAATCCCGACCTTAGCCTACAACGACGATATCCTTCTAGTTTTTGATCATCTCGCAAACCCACTCAACTACACCACACCTAAAAAGTCCTACCTTTTCAGGGTGTATAAAGACAGCAAGAAAGACATAATCAAGGATACCCTGCTCACAATCGACGAGAACAGGAGTGCAGTCGAACCGGAGATTTTCGAACAGGTTCTCAATTATGTTGTTTCCCACTTCCCTTGCGATTCACGAGGACTCATTTTCTCCTCCCACGGCTTTGGCTACCTTCCGGAAGGCTATTATTCCAAGCCGAGCAAGTACGAGAATACCGTCATCTCAAGCGGGGCACTACTCACAAGCCGGCCAAGAGACGCTTACAAGCCAATACCGGGAGAAAGGCTTACCCTCGAAGAGTTGGAAAAGATTGCCGCTGCAACACCTGACACGAAGACTATCGGACAAGAATATCTTGATGGAGGATATGTAAGCAAGGAAATGGCAGTTGATGCCTTTGCAGCCGCCTTCCCGGTAAAGTTCGACTACATCCTCTTCGACGCCTGCCTCATGGGAGGAGTGGAAGTAGCCTACGAACTCCGCAATGCAGCCTCATACATAGGATTCTCACAGACTGAGATTCTCGCAGACGGACTGCCTTATGATGTCATATTGGACTATCTCTTTGCAGACGGAAAGGCAGACCCTGAAGGTGTGTGCCGCATCTATATGCAAAGGTATCTTGAAAAGTCATACTATTCCTGTGCCACCTTCTCCTTTATCCGTACAGACAAACTTGAGGCTCTTGCAAAGGTCTGCAAAGGCATATTTGAGGAGCACAGGGAGGAGCTTATGGCAATTGTGCCTTCAAAAATCCAGGGGTTCTTCCGCGATAACCGTCACTATTTCTATGACTTTGAAGACATTGTCTATAATCTGAGTCTGACCGAGAAGGAGAAAAACGACTTTGACATAGCACTTGACGACGTTGTTCTCTACAAGGATGCCACAGAGTACTTCCTTGAAATCAAAATAGACAAGCAATGCGGTCTGAGTTCCTTCCTTCCGAGCAACAGTGGCAAATATCTCGACAATTTCTATCGCACAACCGCCTGGAACAAAGCGACTGAAATGCTGAAATAAGTTTGGTTATTCCAGTCTTTTATTATATCTTTGCACCCGCAAATAAAACCCATAGGGTTTATGTGCAATGGGGAAAGCGCCTGACGCTTTCTGAGTAACACTTTTTAAACATTTTGTAAAATGAAACACATCACCCTTAACGGTACTGTCCGCGAAGTTTCAAACAAGGCAGCCGTTAAAAGCATCCGCCGCGCAGGAAATGTTCCTTGCAACCTTTATGGCGGTCAAATGGAAAACGTTCTTTTCACAGTTTCTGCAAAAGAACTCAAAGCAATCACCAACACACCTGCATCTTTCATCATCGATGTTGTTCTTGACAACGGTCAGAAGTATGCTGCAGTGCTTCACGAGGTTCAGTATCATCCTGTAACCGACGAGGCTCTTCACGTGGATCTTCTCGTTATTACCGAAGGCAAGCCTGTCACCATCGACGTTCCTGTAATCATCACAGGACACAGTGAGGGTGTGAAGATGGGTGGTAAACTTATGGTAGCAAGCCGCAAACTCAAAGTCAGCGCAATGATTGACCAGCTTCCTGATACTCTCGAGGTAGATACCACTTCCCTCAAGATTGGCAAGCAGATTGTTGCCGGTGACCTCAAGTTCGACAACATTACCATCGTATCACCTAAGGCTACAATCATCTGCTCAGTGAAGGCTACCCGTGCTTCACAGCAGGCAGCAGCTCAGTAGGCCTAAGTGAACTATCTCATCACAGGATTGGGAAATATTGGTGCCGAGTATGAAAATACTCGGCATAATATTGGTTTTATGGTCCTGGATGCTCTTGCAGCGGAAGAGGGCGTAACCTTTGAGAGCGGACGCTATGGTTTAGTGGCGACCGTATCATTCAGAGGAAACACTCTCACCCTGCTAAAACCTTCCACTTATATGAACCTCAGCGGCAAGGCAGTCCGCTACTACCTTCAGGAGAAGAAAATCAAGTTGGAGAACCTTCTTGTCATCTGCGATGACCTCAATCTTCCATTCGGCACAATAAGAATGAGGGAGAGGGGCAGCAACGGAGGACACAACGGACTCCAGAACATAATCGACCTGCTTTCTTCAGAGGACTGGGCAAGAATCCGTATGGGGATTGGTAACGAATTTGCCCGCGGTCATCAGATCGATTTTGTGCTTGAAAAGTTCAATCCGGAGCAAATGGAGCAACTGCCGGAGCTATGCAAAAGAGCAGTGGAGGGAATCCGCAATTTTGTGTTGATCGGCCCCGCAAAGACGATGAATACACTAAATACACGCAAATAAATGGCGATTTTTGAGAAAAATAACGTTTTTTGTTCAAAAAAATTTTGAAGACAAGAAATTTTGCCTAAATTGCGTATGTTTTTGAAACAATTACTTTTATTAATAATTATTAATCTTTAATCACAATGAAAACTTTAGTTGATCAGATCAAAGTTGAACTCGATGCTTTCGTAAAGAACGCTGACGCTCAGGTTGAAAAAGGCAACAAAGCTGCTGGTGCTCGCGCACGTAAGAACGCTCTTGCTATTATCAAACTCATGAAAGATTTCAGGAAAGCATCTGTTGAGGCTACAAAATAAGTTGCCCGACTTTTCCCAAAAATACAGCCGAAGGTTATCCTCCGGCTGTTTTTTTTGTTGCAATTCATTGAGCAGCAATCTGTTTCGCGGTGCCCTTTTGGCATTACTTTCTGTCCGGAATTGCGTGTCTGACAATAATGACATTCGGCACCGTGCGCTCACCTGCGTGGTCAAATTTCTTGTTGTCGTAAGGATGGTTTATTACCGAACCGACTGCTCCTTCCGATTGTGCCACTCCATCGCTGATTGGGGCATCTATCCAAAGTGTAGATGAACCGCCACCGTCGAGGTTGAGTGCATTTGTCATCCCGAGCAAATGGCAGATGTAGGCAGTCTCATATATCGTGGCACCCTGGCCCTGACCCGGGAATCGGCCGTCAATCACCACAAAATACACATTTCCCCTATCATCTGTGCCGATAATGGAACGAGGATGGCGCTTGTCGAAGAAACCGTCGCCATAGTGTTCCTTCACAACTATCTTTCCGTCTGTGATAAGCACAGGACCTGCTGCGAGAGTCTCATTCCACTTTGCCGTCACAATATCATAGTGAGAAGTATCTGAGGCCGCTATAAGGACTTTTCTGCCCTTGATACCAACGACTCCATCCACACGAAAGACTTCATTATCACCAGTTTTTGCCCAAACTTTCTTGTCTTTTTTAAGATAAGTTTTGGTCGTAGTGGTCTTCATATTGAAATAACTTCCGTTTATGCCTGCAAGAGCAGAGTTCTTGATTGAAAGGCGAGAAGTTTTATCAGATTTCTCGGCAGAAGATTCTATTATCTCAGTCTTGTAGCGTCTGTAGGGATAAACGACAACGGAAACACTCTGCATACATCCAAACATGGGAATCTCTGTGGCAAAACGCGCTTCCATCTTCTTCTCGATATTATACACAGACCAGAGAGCATTCACAAATGCAAGGGAATCCTTAACCCCTTGACCGAATGCAGCGAAGGTCATCCCCACCGCCACAAACGCAATAGCAATATATTTTTTCATCGTAGGTTAAATTTCCACAAAGATAAAAAGAAGCATAGTAAATTCAAACAAAAAAGAGGGCCGGTGACTGATGTCATCGGTCCTCTTTAGGAAAAAGCGGCGGCGACC
>JABUTT010000101.1 GCA_021443515.1 Bacteroidales bacterium | reverse complement strand
CCTTTACTATTGTTGAAAGAGGGATTTTATTGTACTCGGTATAAGGCTCCTTAAAGGGTTTGAACTTGTTGCCATCTATAATTATAGACTCGGGTATGGGTTGCAGACGAACAAGGCATCTCTGCATCCCTAATATACTTGCGTTCAGGATATTCACCTCATCTATCTCCTCCGCATCCACCTTTTCAACCGCAAAACTTACAGCTTGCTGCTCAATGACTGAGCGTAAAAGTAAGCGATTCTCTGCATTCACCTGCTTGCTGTCATTAAGAAGAGGGTGATGAAAATCGGGAGGAAGAATCACGGCGGCTGCAAACACAGGTCCGGCAAGAGGTCCCCTTCCAGCCTCATCCGCGCCAGCCTCAATACATCCTTCTATATGTGAGTTTTTTAGGAAAAGTTCCATGTGGAACAAATTATAAACATTGGAGAGCCAACTTGATTATTTCCTCAGTTTTTGCAGAAGGATGTGTCTTCATTACCGCAGATATTGCTTTCATCACAGCAGTTTTTGCAAAGCCAAGCATAACGAGAGCTGCACTCGCTTCATCCACAACCTGACTATTATTTACTGCAATTAAGGTGGCTGAAGATGTGTCGGCTCCACCGCCTTTAATTACTTTATCTTTAAGGTCAACTATTATTCTTTGTGCTGTTTTTACACCAATTCCTTTAACCCCTTTTATCCTGTTTACATCTTCAGAAATAATGGCGGTTCTCAACTCATCGGTAGTGAGAGAAGATAGCATAATTCTCGCTGTGGCCGCCCCCACTCCACTTGCAGATATAAGAAGTTGGAAAAGACTGCGCTCATCTTTGGAGAAAAATCCAAAATACTGCTCATCATCTTCACGAAGATAATGGTGAATATAAACTGTAACCTCCGTGGCGGATTGTTCGTGATAAGCAGAATAACTCTGCACAGAAATAAGACATTTGTAAGCGACTCCACCCGCAGTTTCAACTACGATTTCAGTTGGAGTCAAATCAATGAGTTTTCCTTTAATATATTCTATCATGATATTAAAACTGTTTACATTTTATACTAAGAAGTCGTTATAGAAATCTCACTTAAAATCACCTGCCAAAATAAACCAAAAGAACTGATATATCCGCAGGCGAAACCCCGCTTATACGAGAGGCTTGAGCAATGGTTGTAGGTTTATATTTTGCAAGTTTTAGACGACATTCTATAGAAAGACTTTCAACCTTTGAAAAGTCAAAATTATCTGGAATTTTAAGGTCTTCCAGTTTATGAATTTTGTCGGCAATCCGGCGCTCTCGGTCAATATAGCCGGCATATTTAATAGCAATTTCTGCACTTTGAAGCACCTCTTTTTCTTCTGTTCCACATGGAACAAATGGCAATAAATCCCCAATAGAAACCTCTGGTCTTATAAGTAAGTCGGAGGCTTTTTTACGACCTTCCAAGAGGGCGCCTCCCCTTTCTTGCAAGACGGGATTTATTTTTTCCGGCTTGATATAAGTAGATTCAAAAGTCTTGACAACATCTTCAACTTTTTCATATTTACGCATACAAATATCGTAACGTTCTTTTGTTGCAAGACCTAATTCATAACTCTTTGGAGTGAGTCTAAAATCGGCATTGTCGCCACGAAGGAGAATACGATATTCAGCCCTGGAGGTAAACATCCTGTATGGCTCGTCAACTCCTTTTGTAATTAAATCGTCTATAAGTACACCAATATAAGATTCGTCTCTTGAAAGAATGAAAGGTTCTTTTCCCTGGACGTGTAGATGAGCATTTATACCTGCCATGATACCCTGTCCTGCCGCCTCTTCGTAGCCTGTTGTACCATTGATCTGGCCCGCGAAAAACAATCCCGGAATATCTTTAAGTTCAAGATTTGCCTTCAACTGGGTCGGATCAAAAAAGTCATATTCAACAGCGTATGCGGGACGGAAAATTCTCGCATTTTCAAGACCTTCAATATGGTGCATAGCCTCAACCTGAACCTCGAGAGGAAGTGAAGAGGAAAATCCCTGGAGATAGTACTCGGTATTGTTTCGTCCCTCCGGTTCAAGGAAAAGAGGATGAGAATCCTTATCTGAAAAAGTCCTTAATTTATCTTCTATGCTCGGACAATAGCGAGGACCGATACCTTTAATTAGACCTGTAAAAAGAGGGCTGCGGTCAAAGCCTGTCCGAAGAATGTCGTGAACCTTGGTGTTGGTGTGGACAATATAACACGGCATCTGCTCTCCCGATTTTTGAATAGCAGAAGGAATGTTAAGGAAAGAAAATCTTTCAGGTTCATCATCTCCCCACTGCTTGGCAAGAGCATCAACATTGACAGAGTTTATATCGATTCTCGGTGGAGTGCCGGTTTTCATTCTCGCCGTCTTTACTCCCATTCTGATGAGTTGCTCGGTAAGTCCTTCACTCGAAGGCTCCCCTATCCTTCCTCCTATAAAACTTGTCTGACCTATGAACATCTTTCCTGAGAGGAAGGTTCCTGCGGTCAAAATAACCGCTTGAGACTTAAAAATTGCTCCTGTAACCGTCTGAACTCCGGCAATTTTCCCATTCTCAAAGACGAATTTTTCTACAGAATCTTGGTAAATATTTAGTTTTGAATGATTTAGGAGAATTTCTCGCCAAATCTGAGTGTACAGGATTTTATCGCATTGAGCTCTCGGAGACCACATTGCAGGGCCTTTTGATTTGTTGAGCATCCTAAACTGGAGCGAAGAGGCGTCTGTCACCAAACCCATATATCCTCCGAGGGCATCGACCTCGCGAACAATCTGACCTTTGGCTATTCCGCCGATAGCAGGGTTACATGACATCGCTCCAAACTTCGTCATATCCATAGAAATAAGCAAAGTCCTGGAGCCGAGGTTTGCCGCAGCCATTGCCGCTTCACACCCCGCGTGTCCTCCACCTACTACTATGACATCATACTCCATCATAAAAGTTCCCTGAAAGAAAGATAGTAATTTTCTTTTGCACGCATCTGCTTTATATCCTCCTCGGTGTGGTCATCATAACCAATGAGGTGGAGTACGCCGTGAACAATTACTCTGTTCAACTCTTCCGAAAATTCGGTTCCGTATTCAGTGGCATTTTCTCGAACCGAGTCTATACTTATAAATAAGTCTCCTGAGAGGGTATCCCCTTCACAATAATCGAAAGTGATTATGTCTGTAAAATAATCGTGAGAAAGATATTTTTGATTTATGTCGAGAATATAGTTGTCACTGCAAAATATTATGTTAATATCTCCCAACCTTCGGATTTCGCTTTCAGCAACAATTTTTATCCAGGCACGGGTTTTAACCTTCTCTTTATAGATAAAATCTATCTGTTCATTGAAGTAGGATATCATAGAATCAACATAATTTTCTACAAAAATACAACTTAGAAAAGAAAAAGTGGGGATTTTAAGAAATATTTTCTAACTTTGGGGCAAATTACGAAAGTAAATATGGAAATTAAGAAAACAGAAAAAGCCAATCTTGAAAAGAAAAGATTTCTTTTCCTTGAGATAGGTATGGTAATCTCCCTCGCAATTATCCTTCTCGCCCTTAACTGGACATCAAAGGATGTGGGACTTGTAGATCTTGGTGATTCAACTCTCCTCGCAGAAGAGGAGGAAATTATTCCTATTACTCAGGAAACCCCTCCACCTCCACCATCTGCACCTGCACCTATTCTTTCAGACCAAATTGATATCGTTGACGATGAAATCACTGTCGATGACGATATGTTCCTCAACCTTGAGGACGACAACTCTCTCGGTGTGGAGATTATGGACTATGTAGAAGTTGAAGAGGAAGTAATTGAAGAAGAAGCCATTCCATTCCAGCTTGTAGAGGAAAAACCAACCTTTATGGGTGGTGATGCAAACGCATTCTCAAAATGGGTGAACAGCCGCCTTGTTTATCCTGAAATCGCTAAAGAAAATGGCGTTCAGGGCCGCGTAGTTCTTATGTTTACCGTTGATGTTGATGGTGCAGTGAAGAATGTACGCGTAGTCAGAGGTATTGACCCTGCTCTCGATAAAGAGGCAGTCAGGGTTGTGGCATCTTCTCCAAAATGGTCTCCAGGCAGACAGAGGGATAGGGCTGTGAAGGTTAACTACACCTTCCCTGTTATCTTCCAGTTGAGATAATAAAAGACTATTATAGGTAAAAAATGACTGCATACGTGTGGTCATTTTTTTATGTCTATATATTATATATGTATGGAAAGAGGAATTTTTATAGGCGTAATCAAGCAGGGTGAGGATGAAAGGCTGATAGGAGAATACCTTGATGAACTTGAATTTCTGGCTGAAACCGCGGGAATTGAGGGGAAGAAAAGGTTTATCCAAAAGGTTGATCATCCCGATAAGAGAACCTATATAAGGAGTGGAAAACTCCAAGAAATAAAGACCTACCTCGAAGATTATAAACTTGCCAACGAGGGAGAGTGTATAGATATTGCCATATTTGATGATGAACTCTCCCCTATCCAACTCAGAAATATTGAAAATGAGTTGAGAATCCAGATTCTCGACCGTACAAACCT
>JABUTT010000122.1 GCA_021443515.1 Bacteroidales bacterium | reverse complement strand
CTTGTGGTCAGAAGTACTCTGCGGAAACGCTCTTTACCCTCACCCAAATCTTCAAAAGTTCCAATGCGGTCGTAAATTACCTTGTCGAAACCGATGATGTCAGAGTAGAGTTTAAGAGATTTCTCGATGTCGGTAACACCAATGCTTGCTCCGCATACGCCTCCGTTGTTTCGGCCCATATTGAGGAAGATATAGTTGTCTTCCACAATTTGAAGCATGTTGTCCCAAGGGTCAATGACAGTGAAGGTTGGTTTTCCGTCAGGGTCTTTGAACATAGGACTGACTTTGTCGTACTTGGCAGAAAGTTCCGCGTGAAATTTTTCCACATTGTTTGAGCGGAATTTTGCGGCGAAAATGCCAAGGTCTCCGGGTTGAGGAATAAAGGCGCACTTTACAGGTTTACGGTCGGAATACTGCCATATCTCACAGCCGGAGCCACCCTGAAGGTTCATTGCGATACACGCGTGACGCTTCTGAGGCACTCCTCCTGTATATGGGAGCATTCTTTCTGCAACGGTGTCATCTTCAAGGATACGGATGTTTACTCCGAAGTTGTCGATGTACCATTGCCAGGTTTCATAAAGTTTTTCGCAGCCGAAACCGACCTGCTGGATACCATTCAATAGTTTCATTTTCTACATACTTTTGATGTTACGCGAAATGACAGAGCAAATATAAGGGAAAAATCTCTTAATATAAACCATAATCAGCTCTCCTTTTCCCACAAGCACTTCGCTTTTGCCCTTCATAAGGGCTTTGAATATCTTTTTACCCGCTTTTTCGCATGAAAGTCCTTTTGCCTGTCCCGGGTCCATGGCGCCGTGTTCCTTTCCTCCTTTTTCGAGAGCGTGGAGGGAAATGTTGGTCTGAACCCTGCCCGGACAAACTATGGTCACCCTGATGCCTTCCTTATAATATTCTGCGGCGAGAGTCTCAAAAAAACCGTAGCAGGCGTGTTTTGCCGAAGAGTAGCCGCAACGAAGAGGAAAGCCGAAGCGTCCGTTTATACTTGTAGTCACGGCAATCTGCCCCTTCACAGGTTTTCCGCTGATTGTCCTGCGGGATTCTGTGCGAGCGAGCATTTTGGCAAGCACGGCCTTGGAGAGCAGTGCAGGGGTAAAATAATTGAGTTCCATTATCCTGCGAAGCACTGCCTCGTCAGTGTCGAGAACCTTAGTTCTCTGGCTTTGTCCTGCGTTGCAAAATAGGATGTCTATTCCACCCTCAAAGGCCTTCCATGCCTCTTCCGCAAGGGTTTCAAGCCCATCTGCGCAGGATAGGTCGAAAGGCAGAACCTTCACCCCCTTTGCTCCGAGGCGTGTACATTCCATTGCAGTAAAGTCAAGGTTTGCACTCTCTCTTGATGTGAGGATGAGGCAGTGTCCTTCTCGGGCAAATTCCCAAGCGGTAGCCTGACCAATGCCCGAAGATGCTCCGGTAATCCAGATATTCATTTTGATTTGTTACTTAAGAGGCTTGTTTATGAGTTCGGCGAATGCCTTGTTTCTGCAACAGCTCTCTCCATAGTTGAGTACCACGGTCTGACCGTTTGAGAGTTTTCCCTCTCTTAGAGCCTGAATGAAACCTGTGATGCAGACGATGGATGCAGGACCCAGTACCAAACCGGTATTGTTTTTTACCCATTTTCCGATGAGAGGAAGCTCGTCTTCTTCAACTCTAACGAAACTTCCGTTGCTCTTGCGGACGATAGGTGCGAGGATAGGATACATACCCGGGATGCCGGAAGAAAGGATGGCAACCTTTGTGTGAGGTTCCAGTTTAGGGAAGTCAGTCTCATATCCCTCAGGGAAACCTTCTTTCACGGCCTTTTCCCAAGCCTGAACCATAGGGTCGCACTTGTCCTGCTGAACGAGCATCATCTTAGGATATTTCACATCATAACCGTGTGAAAGCAATTCCCTCACGGCCTTGTCGATTGCTATCGGACATGTTCCGCCCGCAACGGCCTGGAAATATACATCCGGAAGTTTGCCATCGAATTTTCTGAGGAACTCGAAGACGATGGTTCTTTTGCTCTCCACACGGATAGGGTCTGTGTTGCCTGTTGAAATAAGCACTTTGTTCTCGGATGCATAATCCGCAGCCTCTTTCTTTGCGTCAGCATAGTTGCCTTCGCTTATGACTATCCTCTGACCTTCAGCCTTGATGGCTTTAACGGTATCGGGACATACGTCATTAGGGGCGAATACAGTGTAGTCAACTCCCACTTTTGCGCAGTAATGTGCAAAGGCGGTGGCTGTGTTTCCTGTTGAGGCAAGGCAGTATTTTTTTACTCCATGCTCTTTGAAAAGAGAGGCTCCGAGTGCTCCGCCCGGATCTTTGAATGTTCCGGTTCCGCCATTAAGGTCGTTACGGCATACGAAAGCCTTGAGATTTATTCCATAGTTCTCACGGGCAAACTCCTCGAGAAATTCCCATTCTTCAATAGGAACTACGCCTTCCGAGTCTGAAACCACATTCTTGCGGTCGTAGAGAGGGATGAAATCAAAATATCTTTCGAGGAAATTGTTCTCTTTTCCGTCAAGCAGGTGAGTGTAGTCGGAGAAATACTCGGCCTCGGCTCTTGCACAACCGCAAGCAGAACATTTCTGATTGTCGTCAAACCACTCCTTGAAGGAATTATAGACCTTTCCGCATTTTGTGCATCTTAGGATATATTTCATTTGGCTTTGTATTTTGGGTGGAACTATTTTACCAATGTTGCAAGAGCGTCAGGCAGAGGCTGTTTGTCGTAATAGCCTGAATCAAGTTTTGCCTTTATCTCCTTGAAAGCGTTGAGAGTATAGTCCACATCCTCAATGGAGTGAGCCGCAGTAGGGATAATACGGAAAATAACCATTCCCGGAGGAATAACCGGATAGATGACGATAGAGCAGAAAATCTTGTAGTTTTCACGAAGATCGTATGCCATCTTGATGCCCTCGTTCACACCGCCGAATATACGGACAGGGGTAACGCAGGCCTCAGCAGGTCCGATGTCGAAACCGGCTTCCCTAAAACCGTTCTGCAGACGGCGGACAACAGTCCAACATTTCTCACGTAGACGGTCGCCTTCCGGTGAATCGATGATTTCGAGACGCTTGAGACAGCCTTCCACTATTGCACTTGGAAGACTCTTTGCGTAAATCTGTGAACGCATATTGTAGCGAAGGTAATCAATGACTGCCTTGTCGGTTGCGATGAAGCCTCCGATAATTGCCATAGACTTGGCGTATGCACCGATGTAGATATCGATGTCATCCATAACGCCGAAATGCTCTGAAGTTCCCCTGCCGGTAGGTCCCATAATGCCGAAACCGTGGGCGTCGTCAATCATAATTCTGAACTTGTATTTCTTCTTGAGAGCTACAATCTGGTCGAGAATACCGAGTGCGCCTGTCATTCCGAACACACCCTCAGTGATGAGGAGGACACCGCCACCCTGCTCTTCTGCGATTTTGCAGGCAACTTTGAGTTTCTTTTCGCAAGACTCGATGTCGTTGTGTTTGAATGAGAATGATTTACCGAGGTGAAGCCTCTTGCCGTCGAGCAGGCAGGCATGTGCTTCAGCGTCAAAAAGTATTACGTCGTGACGGTCAACGAGAGAGTCGATAGCCGAAACAATGCCCTGATAACCAAAGTTAAAAAGGAACGCGGCTTCCTTCTTCTCAAAGGCTGCAAGCCTTTTTTCAAGTTCGACGTGAAGATTAGTGTTACCTGTCATCATACGGCTGCCCATAGGATAGGCAAGTCCCCACTTGGCTGCGCCTTCTGCGTCTGCCTTGCGGATTTCCGGATGGTTTGCGAGGCCTATATAGTTGTTGAGGCTCCAGCAGAGTACATCCTTTCCGTTGAATTTCATGTGAGGGCCAAGTTCTCCCTCGAGTTTTGGAAATGCGAGATAACCTTCAGCGATAGAGCGGTATTGTCCGATAGGACCGCCCACTGACTCTTTGATTCTGTCAAATATGTCTTTCATGATAATTTTGGTTTTGTTTTCTTACAAAAGTCTGCAAATTTACATAGAACATAATTTTTCCTTGTCGCAATTCGTTGCAAGTCTGTAATTATTCATATATTTGTGAACATGTTTGTATATATATTTGAACCCTCTCTTTCGAGTTTCATAATAGTCTTGTTGCTATTTACGACTGTTCTCTTCGGTTATCTGTATTGGGATCGACAGAGAAAGTTGAAGTGGCTCCTCAAGCGAATGCAGAAGCGAAGAGGTCTTACGGATGTCGTAACGAAAGAAATCAATTATGAAGAATCACCGATTTCGGATCCCGGTGACAACCTTCTTGTTCAAAAAATCAAACAAGCTTTTGAGGAGGATAAGGTATATCTTGACAGTATGCTCACAATCGAGTCTCTCGCCCATAAACTCGGAACCAATAAATCCACTCTCTCAAGAGTAATCAACGAGACACTCGATAGGAATTTTCCCACTCTTCTGAACGACTATCGTGTCAAATATGCTCTCGAACTTTTCAATGATCCGAAAAATGCCAACTACACGATAGAGGCAATAGCCGAACTCAGCGGCTACAATTCCCGTCAGGTCTTCCACAAGGCCTTCAAAAGCCGTGTAGGCGTCCCTCCTCGCCGCTTCAGGAACTAA
>JABUTT010000174.1 GCA_021443515.1 Bacteroidales bacterium | reverse complement strand
TGCAAAGTCAGTAACAGTCTTGGTAGCAGATATATCTGCAGTGAATGTGAGATATTTTACTTCACCTGTCTGCTCGGAAGTTGTGTTGTTGTTCTTCTTAACGTTTGGGTCTGCCAACTCTTTGCTGCAAGCCGTGAAAAGTAATGCCACGGTGGCGAGAATAGTGGTAATTTTTTTCATCTTGGTCGTGGTATTGAAATTTAGAAGTTAATGGAACTTGGGTCTACATCCTTGTTGTCATAGTCGTCGATGCTGCCGTTGAAATCTATGGAACTTGCGGCAAAGCCATTTTCAATTGAGATCATAGAGATTCTCAATTCGGGAGAAGAGTAGCCTCTACACTCTCCATTGCGAGAAGTCATCTTGTTCATTCGTATATATTTATAGTTACTGTATATTCGGTTGTATGCACTTTTCTGAACGATTCAGTTTATGATTTGTAAATATAGGATAAATATTTGATATGTCAAGAATTATTCGCAGATCTTCGTCCCGAATTATAGGGAACGCTCTTGGTCCGACATTGGCAGTAGACCGCATAGGATTACATCTCGGCTTAGGCTTCTAATCGCCCGACCTCTAATTCTTGAGGTGTTTGAGCCAGAATCGGGAGGCGGTTTCGAAATCGTGGTCTGCCTGTAGGCCACGATAGCCGTGTTTGCCGTCAGGATAAATCATAAACTCAAACTGTTTCCCGGCTTTTTGGAGAGCGTCGATAAGTTGCAGGGTATTCTGGAAATGAACATTGTCGTCGCCTGTTCCGTGAGTTATCATAAGCACGGGCTCATCCCCCTTATACTCATTTATATAGGTGAGCGCACTCGCCCTTTTGTAGCCTTCAGGATTGAGCTGCGGAGTCTGCATAAAGCGCTCGGTGTAATTTGAGTCGTAAAGGCTCCAGTCATATACGCCGCCGCCTGCAATTCCGCAACAGAAGATGTCGCTGTGGCGAAGCAGGAGAAGCGTTGTCATCGTTCCGCCGAAAGAGAACCCCTCGACTCCGATTCGGCTGCCATCTACGTATGGCAGGCTTTGGAAGTACTTGCCCCATTCCACGAAGTCGGCAATCGCCTGAGAAGTGAAATCCTTATACACGCAGTCAAGGCCCTTGCGTCCGTTATGGCCTGCGACACGGCTGTCCATAGTCACATTTATAATTCCGTTCTCGGCGAAGAAGCGGTCAAAGCGGCGTGGAGCATATCTGTCCCTCACATACTCGGTTCCCGGGCCTCCGTAAATCTCGCAGTGGAGAGGATATTTCTTTGAAGGGTCAAAGTCAAACGGATAGACTATGCTTGCAGGAAGAATAGTGCCGTCTTCGGTAGTCATATAGATGATAGTCCTGACAGGGGTGCGCTCGGGCAATTCTGCGGCAGGGGTTTCGATGCTTTCCTTGCACTCAACCTGTCCGTTGCGGTAAGACAATGAATAGATACGCTTGCTGAAAGGAGTGTGGGCGTTGGAGAGTCTTGCGGTGAAACTCTTGCAGTCGATGGTAAACTTAACATCGGCGGCATCAAAATCTGTAGGCGTAAGTGCCTTGATTCTGCCTTTCACATCGAGTGAATAGACCGTATTGCGCATTGAGGCATCGTTTTTCGAGATGAAAAAGAGAATGCCTTTTGCATCTTTTCCTATAAGAGTCGTAGCCCAAAGGGTTTGGTCTGTGAGACGGTAGAGGTTGGCGCTTGACGATGAAGAAGGATAGATCTTTCTCGATGGTTTGTTCTTGAGACTGAGGTCAAGATAGTAAATCTGCTCCCAGTTGGTCTCGAAACAGCGCACGAAATACAGGCCTGTCGGAGTAAATATCATGCTTGAAGGCCATTCAACCCAGGTTTTATATGTTTCATGATAAACATTTTCCTTCTGTCCGGAGGCTGCACAAACCTTATAAAGGTCGAGCTCATTCTGAAGGCGAGGCATACGGCCCACATAGAGGGAATTCGAGTCATCGCTCCAGAATGGCGTGCCGTAATAACAGTCGTCTGCCTGGGGAAAGTCCGCCCAAACTGTTTTGCTGTCCTCCTTTCCCGGATTGTTGATAATTGCAATCTGAACATCCGGATTCTTGCAACCTGCCTTCGGATAGCGTGTGTTGAGAAGTGAGCCATACTGGCCCTCGGCCGAATATATCGGGAACACCGGAACTTCCGTATTGTCAAAGCGATAGAATGCGAGTTTTTTGCCGTCGGGAGACCACCAGAACGCGCAATAGCGTGTTGCCCTGCCAAAAATCTCCTCATAATACACCCAGGAAGAATAGCCGTTGAGGATGACATCGCTGCCGTCATCGGTAAGGCGGATGTTTCGTCCGTTGGGCCTGTCGAGTACATAGAGGTCCCCACCAATGGTGTAGGCGATGAGGGTGCTGTCGGCATTAGATGTCGGATTTACGGCTTCTTTGGGGAGGCAGACGTTTGCAAAGGCGGCAAAACCAAGGTGTAGAAAGGCGAAAACTGCCGCCACTAATCTGAAGACTCTTTTCATAATGGGGCAAAGTTAAGAATATTTCGTATATTTGTAGCCTTAACTCGTATGCCGATATGCACATCTCAAACGATATCTTCTTCGAGAATGTAAAGGCTGAACTCGCCGAAGGAAGGGATGTACGTATCCGCGTAGTGGGAACAAGTATGAAACCTACGTTCAAGACGGAAGTCGACAGCGTGGTCATTACTTCGAAAGGCGTCAGCGACCTTAGTCCGAGAGATATTGTTCTGTTCAACCTCAAAGGTCAAGTCAAGTTGCACAGAATAATAAAGATACAGGGCGACGAACTCTATATCCGGGGAGACGGGATTTACTTCGGTCCTTTCGAGAGATGTTCCAAAGCAGATGTTATCGGTGTGGTAAGCGGGGGCACGTTGTTCGGCGAAAAATTCCGTTTCAAGGGAAAGGGCTTCTTTTTCAGGACTTATTCCTTTCTCTATGTCGCCTCTTATCCGCTCAGGGCATTGCTTGTCAGGATTCATTTAAGGCTTAAAAAGAATACGAAATAGTTAAAATGAGAATCAATCCAAATCTGAAAATCCGCAATGTGGCGGGTGAAAATGTTGTAATCATGCCTAATGACGGCACATCGGACCTCACTTCAGTTCTTTCCCTCAATGAATCCTCAAAATTCCTTTGGGAAAAACTCTCGGCAGGGGAATTTGAAGTAGCAGATGCTGCAGCCCTTCTCGTCGCAGAGTATGGAATCGACGAAGTGTTGGCAAAATCGGATGCAGCCGCCTGGGTAAACCAGCTTTCACAGGTAGGCGCCCTTCTATAGTCCCATGCTCAAAAAAATCCTCAGCATAATTCCCGACTCTTTCAAGGGCAGGGGCATATTGGTTGCCCTTGCCGTGCCTCTGCGAAGCCTTCTCAACCTGGTTGGAATCGCGGCGCTCGTGCCGGTGTTGCTGATGGTGCTTGACGACAAGTCCTCACACGCCTTTCTCAATGAGCATATATGGCTCGTTATGGGCGGAATGCTTGTGATCATAGTTGCAAAAGGACTGATAAATATGTACTTGGTGAGGTTCCAGACCACATATTTGCTTAGCCTCTACAAGTATTTTTCCACAACACTTTTCAAAAGACTGTTCTCGAGAGGCCTGCTGATGGTCAAGGACAGCAACTCGTCTTCGCTTGCATTCAACATTAACGGAGCTTGCTACAACCTTTCGACAGGTTATCTCACTGCTGTGCTATCGATGGCGGGTGAATTCATTTTTACCATCCTTCTCCTTGGAGCGATTTGCGCCTACTCTCCGCTTTCAACCCTGCTCATCGTTGTCTGTCTCACGCCCATCGTGTTGCTCTACTTCTTCTTCGTGAGGAACTCGCTCACATCTCTCGGCCGCCAGGAGTTTGAAATCCGAAAAGGCCAGCAGAAGAGGGTGCAGAACGCTTTCAGAGGCTATAGCGAGGTAGTGATTTCGGACTCATATCCCCAAATCGAGGGCAAATTCATCGAGTCTTTGGACAAAATCTTGAAGTTCCGCAGGAAAGCCATTACAATCTCGAGCCTGCCTTCACTCCTGCTTGAAACTGCAGTGATGATTATCATTTGCGTCTTCGTGGTGATGGAGTTTTCGATTGAAGACAGCGGAATGAGGGTCTTTCTTGGCATATTTGCAGTGGCGCTCGTGAGGATGGTGCCGTCAGTGAGAAATATAGTAAGCGACTGGAACACAATGCGTCAGAGCAAGTATTCCATTGATATGGTCTATGACTATTTCAACGAAACCCCTCCGGAGAAGGAACCAGCCTCTTGCGCCACGTTCGAGTCGGGGATAACGGTAGAGAACCTTACTTTCGGCTATACAGGTGAAAATGTCATAGAAAACTTGTCATTTGAAATATCAAAAGGCGAAATAATTGGCATAAGAGGCAAGAGCGGAAGCGGCAAGACCACTCTTTTCAACATCCTTCTCGGCCTCATCAAGCCTACATCAGGCTGCATCAGGATCGATGGCAAAGTCCTCGGAAGCGAGGTCAGCATTTCTTCGTGGCACCGCAAGGTCGGCTATGTCCCTCAGGAAGTCTTTATAAACGACGAACTTACACTTGAGGAAAACATTGCGCTTGGCTTTGACAATATAGACCGGGCCAAACTCAATGAAGCAATAGAAAAGGCCAACCTCAAAGACTTCACTCAAAGCCTTCCATCCGGCACAAAAACCCTTCTCGGAGAGGCGGGAAGCAGAATTTC
>JABUTT010000196.1 GCA_021443515.1 Bacteroidales bacterium | reverse complement strand
ATGATGAGAAGTTTGCCAGGCTCAATGATTTTGTCGTGGATATGGTTGTGGAGGGTTTCTCCGTGTTGGGAGAGGATGGTCGCAAATGACCTGCCCCAACCAAAAGATATGGTTGTACCTTCAAAAACACCCACCAGTTCTTGCTCGAGTATGCCGGTACGAACAGCCTTACGGGTTGCCGTATGCGCGAGATAGCCAAGCTGCGCAGCATCGTCAAGGGCCTCAATCTCGCATTGCTCCTTGACGAGTCTCATACTGATTACCGCCTTTATAAGTTCGAGCGAAGCACCTTTGTGACCCTCTGCCTTGTAGCCCGAAGTGCGAACAACCGATGAATGAAGGCCGAGCAGTTCGCACAGGAAGAGGGTTGTGCAATATCTTGATGGCGGAAGATAGTGAACCTGACGGCCTGCGGATACGACATCGAGCACATCCTTCGAGAACTCTGCAGCTCGCTTCGTCTCACCGACTCCACAGCTCAAGGCGCGCTCGGCCACCGACGGCTGAGGCCCCATCCACACGATGTCGTCTATATCCACATCGTCTGCATAAATCACGGTTTTGCCTGTCTGGATGTCTAAAATTGCAGAAAATCCAGGGTCTTTGAGTCCGAAATAATATATCCAGGACGATTCCTGACGGAACTGATATTCATTGCCCCTATAGTTCTGGGGTGCGTCATTATTACCTATGAAAATTATTATTCCGGAAGCCTCCGGGCCTGCGGAGAATGCCGAGCCGTAGTTTCCTGTGCGCACTCTTTCTATGAGGGTGGCGCGACGTGATGAATAAGTTTGTGGTGTAAACATATCGTTAGTGAAGTGCTTGAAAAACCGTTACTTAACAGCTTTATTTTACCATATATCCAATGAATGAGTCGGAGGTGAGTCCGAGAATGAATTTGCGGACATCTTCCGCCGTAATTGCATTTATAATGTCGGTATATTTTGTGTAGAAGTCCTTTTTGAGAATATATCTTGTGGAGAGAATGTTTATCCAAAAATCCGGATTGTTGTTCTGAGCCTTGATGTAGGCTAGGAGCAGAGCCTTGTATTCCGCCAGCGCCTTCTCTGAAATTTTCTCGGAGGAGAGTTCCGCCAACTTACTGCGGAAAAGTGCCACAACCTCGTATGGGCCGAGCATTTCGTCCCCTGCGGCCAAAGCCCCTTCGCTTGCCGGAGATGAGAAAATCCTGAAATTGAACCTTCCTCTCGGCTGTGTGTTGAATTTGTACTCCGTATGCAAATATATGCCTGTGCCGATTACGGCCTTCTTTAACTCCCCGTCCATCA
Source organism: Bacteroidales bacterium (assembly GCA_021443515.1). Taxonomy (GTDB): domain Bacteria; phylum Bacteroidota; class Bacteroidia; order Bacteroidales; family UBA932; genus Cryptobacteroides. Next base: position 3,408 of record JABUTT010000196.1, on the reverse strand, counting down.
CAAGAGACGACAGGGTGGAAAGGTAAAAATTGGCAGAAGTGTATTCCAGATCGGATGAAATCTGTATATCCACTCGAGGCATATCTCCCGCAAAAGTGTGGAGGTTATATCCGTGACGAGGATAAAAGCCCGGATTTTCAGGCAATGGCTGCTTTACCACCTTTTTCCCGTCTGCAGGCAAGACATTGAGCATCCATTCGAGTTTCTTGTACATCACGTCTTCATCGTATGAGCCCACAAGGAACAAGGTTCCCTTTGACATATTTGCCATCGCCTTTTCATAGAACGCCTGTACGGCATCGTAGGAAAGGTTTTGCAGGCCTGTCATAGTTTTGTTGATGGTGTACTTGTATTCTGGTATGACGAGCGAATCTATTATTGTCCTTTCACTATCCTTGTTCACAGCCTTGACAGTCACATATTGACGTGCCACATAGTCATCAAAGTACACCCTTTGAAGTTCATTTTTGTCCTTGAGACGGCGAAAAACCTTGAACAAGGTGTCCAACTGCTTTGTGGCGACAACTCCCGAAAGTGAGAATTCTCTCAAAGTGACCCTTGGCACCATCGTTATGCCGTGCCGAGCGAGATATACGCTGTAGTCGTTCTCCGTGAACTCATCGTCACGACAGAAGAAAAGGTCGCTGAAGAATGCACCTTCTTTGTTTACTATATCGGCAGCAGATGACAAGGCATCAGGGAAGTAATATTTATAGGTAAAGTCCTTCGCGGAGGAGAGTTTCTTGTAGTAAACCGTCAACCCGTTCGAGAATATGTATTTCGAGCAAGGGATGGATGATTGTTTCGAACTGTATGGAGTGAGAACCTTGCGTTTTGATGGTTCAGCAATTTTAATGTCCGGCAGGCGCAAAGCCACGTATGACGTATCTACCTCTTCCCAGGCCTCCAAGAATCTGGTGGCAAGACTGTCCTTATCCAAGTCGGTGCGGCCGGTATAGACCTTTACGCTCATTGAAGGGCGACGATAGAGCTGGGTGAGGTAGCGGTTGAATAGTCTCACGTGCAGTGAGTCTTTCAAAGGACGCTGGATAAGGTAATCATACCTCGTCTGCATACTTGAAAGAGACGCATTGTAGAGGAAAGCGTTCAGACAAAGTTTTGTGTAAGATTCTTTCCCTGACTTATTGCTGTAAGACCTGAATACCTCGTAGAAAATGGACTCTGCTGCCTTGATTTCTTCGAGTGGAACTCCATTCTTTCGTGTGGTGGAAAACATCTTGGAGAAGCCTTCTATGACCTGTTCCACATGCTCATCGTCGGTAAAGACTGAAAAACGGTACTTTGTGTCGCCTCCCTGGTCCTGGTAACCCACATAATTTGAGGATATGCTGCTGTATGGGATGCCTTGCAGGAAGAGGTAGGAGTTGATTCTCGCGTCAAGAAGTATTGTCACCTCTGTGCTCATCTTGTCGGACACAAGGGGCAGGATGGTTTCATTGTTTTTATATCCGTTACGTGGATAGGTACATTCCATCTCCACTCTCGTCCTAACGGAAGGTATGATTGAAAAGTTCACGGAAGAAGAAGCAGAAGTGTCCCTCGGCACTTGGGGATAGACCACCTTCTCCGCATTCTCGGGAGGTATGGTCAGCGAGAGCATCTTCAGTTTCTCGAATATTTTATCCTTGGCGATGTCTCCCGAGACTATAATTGCAAAATCCGACAGGGCGACTTCACGGCTCTTGGATGCAATTACATTATTCATCATAAGCAGGAGGGAATCTACCACCGCGTCTCCCCTAACCGTAGGCACATCCTTGAAAGAATAGACGACTCCCTTTTCCGTAGGATAGACATAGCCTTGGGACGAGTAGAATATGCCATTGTCGGCGAGAAAATCTATCGGACGCCGGCTGCGAAAACAAGACACGCTGTCGAGGGCTTCCCTTCCGGACTCGAGTTCGGAGGCGATGTCCATGGTGCGCTGAACCATTGTAAAGTCTGCCGTCTTACCTTCTGATGTTACCGGAATGATGTAATAAGAGATGCCGTTTGGAAGGGTGCCGTTCGATATTGCTCCATCGGCAGGCAGACTTATTATCCTTTGTGAATGAAGGTCGAGCACACCTGCAAAACACCCTATTAGAACGGCTGTAAGAAGTGCGGTATGATGTTTGAACGTTGTCATAGCCTTAGAAACACAGAGAATACTACAAAATTAAATAATTTTTACTAATTTTGTCCTCCTAACGTTACGAATCAATAATATTAAACACATACATTATGAAAAAAGCAATCGTTACCATTCTTGCAGCGGCAGTATGCATTTTCGCTGCAAACGCACAGGACGCAGACATTCTTAAGGCTGCAACCGAGGCGTACAATCAGGGAGCAGAGGCTCTCAATCTTGGAGACAACGCAGGCGCTCTCAAACTTTTCAACAACGCACTCACTCAGGCTGAGCAGGCAGGTGAAAGCGGTGCAGAAGTTGCCGGCAACTGCAAGGACATCATCCCTAAGCTCCTTCTCCAGATTGGTAAGGATTACATTAAGGCAAATCAGTTTGATGAGGCTATCAAGACTCTCGGCGAGGCTGCTGAGGCCGCTACAAAGTTCGGCAACAACGAGGATATCCCAGGTGAGGTTGAGCAAATTCTTCCAGGTATCAACCTTAAAAAAGCAAGCAATCTCGTAAAGGAAAAGAATTTTGCCGAGGCTATCGTTATCCTCAAGGATGTGGTCGCAAAGACTCCTGAGAACGGAAACGCACACATCCTCCTTGCAAACTGCTACAATGCCACAGGCAACAAGGCAGAAGCAATCAACTCTTTCATTGCCGCAAAGGACAATGGTCAGGAGAAGCAGGCTGCTAAGGCACTCTCAAACATCTACCTCAAGGATTGCCAGGCTGCCATCAAGGCTAAGAGCTACAAGGCTGCCATCGAGGCTGCAGAGAAGAGTTACGAATATCTTCCTAACTCAAATGCTCTCAAACTCGCGGGTAACGCTTCCCTCCAGCTCAAGGACAACGACAAGGCTATCGAGTACTTCACCAAGTACATTGAAGAGGCTCCAAATGCAAAGGACTTCAGCCAGATTTGCTACAACATAGCTTCTATCTATCAGGGAAAGGGCAACAAGGCCAAGGCTATCGAGTTCTACGAGAAAGTTAATCCTGCAGACCCTGCAGTAGGTGCATACGCTGTTCAGCAGCTTGAGGCTCTTAGAAAATAATATGAAGTCTCTTGAGCTTCTTGCTCCGGCAAAAGACAAATATATCGGCATCGCGGCAATAGACTGCGGTGCCGATGCCGTTTACATCGCAGCGGACGCTTTCGGAGCAAGGGCTGCGGCAGGAAACTCAATAGAAGACATACGAACCCTTTGCGACTATGCCCACAAGTTTGGGGCACGCATCTATGTGACTGTCAATACCATATTCTTTGA
>JABUTT010000140.1 GCA_021443515.1 Bacteroidales bacterium | reverse complement strand
GATGTCAAGAAAAGTATTATGCAAATGGTCGTTTGTTTAATAAGAAATCCTTTAAGCTAAGGATTCTAACACCATGTTCGCTATAGCTAGACAAATATCTGTCTGCGACAATTATAACCTTTCGAAACTCGTCATTGATATGTAAAAGAGAAGCTTGCTCTTGCTCAACCTTTTCCTTATCGGACAATGCATAGGCTGACTGAATATACATTCTCTCAGAACCACGATTACATACAAAATCCACTTCCAGCTGCAACCTTTGACTACAACCTTCACCATTTTTCACATTATGTGTAACGACGCCAACATCGACGGTATAACCATGAAGACATAGCTCATTGTATACCATATTCTCCATTAAGTGAGTCTTCTCAACCTGACGAAAGCCAATACGAGCATTTCTAAGTCCCAAATCCTCAAAATAATACTTTTGCGGAGTATCAATATACTTGCGTCCCTTCACATCATATCGCACAGCCTTTCGTACCAAGAAAGACTCCTCAAGCATCTCCAGATATTGCTTGATCGTGTTCTTACCAACACCGATATTTTTAACCGTTTTGAAAGTGTTCTCAATCTTTGTCGGATTGGTCAATCCGCCAATACCTGAAGCAACCACGTCAATAAGTTCATTCATCACTTCACTGCCCCTAATGTGATATCGTTCCTGTATATCTGTAAGATAAGTTTTCTCAAATAATCCCTTTAGATATGACTCTTTTTCCCTTGAATCAGGTTCCAAACATACCACAGGCAATCCTCCATAGGTCATATATTGCTCAAGTGCCTCCTCAAATGTCATTTCCGGATGGGCATCCATATACTCACCCATTGACAATGGAGCAATATGAATCTCATGACCACGACCACGAAACTCTGTAATCACATCCTTTGATAAAAATCGTGAATTACTACCAGTCACATATACATCCACATTCCTTATGCTTAGATATGAATTAAGTACATCCTCAAACTCCGAAACCAACTGTATCTCGTCCAGCATCACATAGTACCACTCATCCTCAGGCACATCACCAATATCTCTATATTCCACTATCTGTGAGTCAATCCACTCTAACAATGCATCCGGATCCCTTAACCTCTTATTCCTTCTATTCTCAAGATCAAGCATTATTATATGATCCTCACTCACGCCATTATCAAGCAAGTGCTGTCGGAAAAGTTTCATTAGCAGATATGACTTACCACACCTTCTGATACCGGTTACAACTTTAATCTTCCCATTATGTTTGCTATTAATAAGCCTTCTTAGGTGAATGTCACGCTTTATTTCCATGATATGTACCGTTTTAAGTTACCAAAATTATGTAAATACGCATTTTTGTTCTACAAAATTATATAAAACAAAATTACTATTCAAAACTTTTCCACAACAAAGTGCAAGTTTTATTTTGGCTATTTGACTTTTCGGCAGATGAGGAGGAGGTTATCGCGAAGGGAGTCGATGCGGCAGGCGAAAATGTGGATGGAGTCGCTTGGGCGGACCTTGAGTCTTTTGCGGAGTTCGTCGGAGGTGATTGGGAGGTTTCTCGCTGTGACTTCCGCTTCGGGATATTTTGCGGCACATTCACGCAGACCCGCCTTGTTGAGGGGCAGAATCGCCTCCACGTGGAAACATTTCCCATGATTGGCGTGGGCAAGAACTCTGGCATCACCAATGTAGAGATGAGTGGAGCGGCCGAGTTTTTTCAGGGCAAACCTTTGGGATATGAGATTGAAGGCCCCTGATTTCAACAATGCCTTGCTCGGTTCAAATAAATAGAGGCTCGTGGCTTCAGACGCATCGGCGCCTTCGGCGACATCGGCACGGCAGGCATCACATTTCAAATCATCTCCAAGGACAAACGCAGGTTGAGCCAAGCGCTCTTCGGCATAAGTAAATGAAAAGTCCCCCATCGGCGGCAATGTCGCTGAGGAAGCGTGATGGGGCAAGTCAGAGGAAACGGAGCAATGTGGCAAGGCAGCAGTTTCGTGGTCTGCAAACGTTGCAACTGACTTTCTCACAGGCACCGCAACTTGTGAACAAACGACAATTTTATATTCGCCGGACCACTGTCTATCCATCCAGACGAGAAGTTCCTTGCACTCTCCCCCATCGCCGACAATGTGAATTTCCCTCACGCGAGGACCGAGGCGCTCCGCAACCATCGCAATATCCGCCATCGGGGACAATTTTATCAGGAAGTGACGGCTGAACGCGAGAACTTCGTCCACAAGCGCAAGCACATTTGGTTGACAATCTTCAAGCAAAAAAACTTTTCCTCCGGCATTTGAACGTCTCGCAGGATCCATATATATAAGGTCAACGCAAGGCCCCATAGAATCTGATGCGCAATTGGCGGCTGATGTCTCGGCACCAGATGCCATAATAGCAGCAGAGGTCGCGATTGAAGGCTTTGAAGGAGCAAGAGCATTCGCGATTATTGTCTCGACACCACCCGGGACGACCTCACGGCAGGAAACGACGATGTTGTCGCAACCCAATTTCTTGAAATTTTCCTCAGCAGAATGCGCTAAAACCGGATTCATTTCATTGTACAACACCTTTGAGGCCACCTTCGAAAAAGCCCAAGAATCGACGCCCAAACCTCCTGTAAGGTCAGCAATATAGCATATGCCATCGCCACTACCAGCGTCTGCACCGCAATCATCGCCTGCGCCAACACCACAACTGCCCGCAACGCCCGAAGCGCCACAACCGCAACCCCCAATAATATTCCTGACAAGTGCGGCCTTATAATGTGCAGTGGCGGAAGAACTGCACTGCTCAACTGAAAGTTTTGATGGATATTCGAGGGAAGGGACTTTATACCACTCGCTCACCTTGTTCTTCAGCCTTGCCCTGCATTCGATTGTATTTACAGCCAGGTCAAAATCAATTTCCGGATAGCGTGAGCGTGACAACACAAGGCGAAGGGTGTCCTCGCCTTCGAATTTCAATATGAATTCCTCGAATGTCATAAAAAAAAGGATAACCTCATTGGGGTTATCCAGAATTGTGCGGCAGAAAAGAGTCGAACTTTCACGAGATTGCTCTCACTACCCCCTCAAAGTAGCGTGTCTACCATTTCACCACTGCCGCAAGTCCTTTGATTTGGGACTGCAAATATACGAACATTTTTATTTACGACAAAATATTTTGTAAAAATTTTCATATCCCGGAGATATTTCATATCTTTGCACCGCTTTTCGGGTAAAAGCATTTTTAAGTTAAACATTTTAAACTCCAAAGAAATGGCAGTTGCAATTCGTCTTCAGCGCTCAGGTAAAAAGAACTACGCTTTCTACCACATCGTAGTCGCTGACACAAAAGCACCACGTGATGGTCGCTTCATCGAGCAGATCGGCTCATACAATCCTAACACTAACCCTGCTACCATCCTTCTCGACTCTGAGAAGGCACTCGCTTGGCTCAACGTTGGCGCACAGCCTTCACTCGTTTGCCGCAGGATTCTCTCTTACGAGGGTGTTCTCCTCCGCAAACATCTTCAGGGCGGCGTAGCAAAAGGCGCTTTCACACAGGAAGTTGCTGATGCAAAGTGGAATGCTTGGAAAGCAGAGCAGGACAAGAAAGTCGCAGCAAAGATCGCAGGTCTTGACGCTGCTGCAGCAAAGGCTTACAAAGAGTCACAGGCTGCAGAGGCTAAGGTAAATGCAGAACGCGCTGAGGCTATCGCAAAGAAGGCTCAGGAAGCTGCTGCAGCAGAGGCTCCGGCAGAGGAAGCTCCTGCAGAGGAAGTTGCTGAGACTCCTGCAGAGTAGTAATGGATTGGAAAAGGAACTTTACGACTGTTGCCCGTATCAGTTCAACGAACGGTAATGCAGGTCAGGTTGTATTAAGTTTCCTTTCCTTTTTTCCGGAAGATCTGAATTACGAGGAACCGGTGTACATCGAATTTGATGGACTCCCGGTTCCTTTCTTTATTGACGACGCCCAGCCAAGGGGCAACAGCAAACTCATAGCGCACCTTACCGATGTGAACTGCCTTAAAGATGCAGAAGAACTCCTTGGAAAAGAGGTTATGATAGCCCTTGAGAGCGAAACAGAAGAAGAACCCGACCTCATCGGCTGGAGCGTATTCGACCAAAACGGAAACAAAGTCGGCACCGTCACCGACTTTATCGACATTCCCGGCAATCCTTGCCTGGAGCTTGACTCAAAGACGGTAATTCCAGCAGCAGAAGACCTCATCCTCGACATAAACGAAGATGGCCAGGCTATTCACCTGACCATACCTGAAGGTCTTTTGGACTAACTCCTATTCAGAAATTATCACCTGAGGATGAGCCAGATTGTACTCATTCTTTATGTCAAGGTAGAATGAAGCTTTGGCAGCGCTGATGTATGGACAGAGCCAGAGGAAACCGATTCCCGCAGTGAGAACAGCGAGGATGAACCACCCTATGAAACTGAGGTAAAGAATGAAAAGGTCAAGTCTGTGGCCTTCCATCATCTTTGAACTCTGACTGATTGCCTCTTCAGGAGAGAGATTGGGATTTTCTGAAATGATATATGGCACAAGGGCGTATGAGAAAGCCTTTATTATGCCCGGGATGACCAAAAGCAAAGACCAAAGGAAGACGTAAATACTCTTGAGCAGGAGTGTAAGTACCTTCTTTGTATAGTTTGTTGTGGCATATCCTGTAAGATTTGACAATATATTGTTGTCACGAGAATCCAACAGGCG
>JABUTT010000240.1 GCA_021443515.1 Bacteroidales bacterium | reverse complement strand
GTCCGAGGTCAGTTTGTGATGTGCCATAGAATACCCTGCAGAGGTGGTGCGTTCTTAAGCTCGGACGATTTTGGCCGTTTCTCGTCCGAGGTCGCGACGGAGTCTCTCAATATATGCGATTCGGCTACTACCGCCTCAGCTGCGGGGAGCACGAAGGGGCGGCTCTCCTCGCTGAGTCGGATTGCGATGGGAGCTTGTTGCCATAGAAGGCCCTGCAGTGGTGTTGTGTTCTTAACCTCGGACGATTTTAGGCGTTTTTCGTCCGAGGTCAAATTGCGATGTGCCATAGAATGCCCTGCAGAGGTGGTGCGTTCTTAGGCTCGGACGATTTTAGTCGTTTTTCGTCCGAGGTCAGTTTGTGATGTGCCATAGAATGCCCTGCAGAGGTGCTGTGTCCTTAACCTCGGACGATTTTGGCCGTTTTTTGTCCGAGGTCGCGACGGAGTCTCTCAATATATGCGATTCGGCTACTACCGCCTCAGTTGCGGGGAGCACGAAGGGGCGGCTCTCCTCGCTGAGTCGGATTGCGACAGCCCGATCGTTGCCGGAGGAGAGCTGCCAACAAAGCTTGGAGGCAACTAAGAAGTGTCACAGATTTCTCTAAAATTGAGAGTTTGTCACACTAAACTTGGATATTTCAGATATATACTATATATTTGTGAGTGCATACCGAAAGGTAATATCTTAGTGATAACGATAAAACTGACCAATATTATGAAAAAGACCTTATTTTCTCTTTGTGCTGCGTGCGCAATGATACTGACTTTCTCTTGCAAGAAGGAAGTGCCTAAGAAAGACCCAGAGCCGGATCCTACCGGAGGCTTTGAGATAGTTGACCTTGGCCTGAGCGTTGACTGGGCAAGCTGGAATGTCGGTGCCAAGAGCGAGACGGAATCCGGACAGTACTTCGCTTGGGGCGAAACTGCTGAGAAGGAGAACTATGACTGGAGCAATCCCGGAGATTATAAGTGGGGAAAACACGACGACAGTGCCTCTCCGGACTATGGCATGACCGGATACAATTCCAAAGACGATATCACCACCCTTAAGCCCGAGGATGACCCTGCCACGGTCGCTTGGGGCAGCGAGTGGCGCAGTCCGACCAAGAGTGAGATTTACGAACTTCTTGATGAGACAAAGTGCAAATGGAAATGGACTACTAGGAATGGTGTTGATGGCTACCTCATCACAAGCAAAGTTTCCGGTTTTGCGGGCAAGTCCATCTTTCTGCCTGCGACGGGCTATCGTAGAAATTTTATTCTCAGAGACGAATCAGTGGGATACTATTGGTCATCATCGGCCAATTCTTCCAGATGGAGAGAGGCATTTTACTTATCTTTCAATTCAAGTAAGTATGAAGGCTTTTATGGTACCCGTCAAGACGGTTTGGTTGTGCGTGCTGTCACCAATCCTCATCCGGAGCGAGATCCTACCGGAGGTGTTGAAGCGGTTGACCTTGGTCTCAGCGTGAAGTGGGCAAGTTGGAATGTTGGCGCCAAGAGCGAGACAGACTATGGAATAAACATCTCGTTGAATGGGGAGTATGCTGAACCTGGAGGCCTTACCACGATAGATCCCCGAAATGATCCAGCCACAACCAAATGGGGAAGCCAATGGCGCACTCCTACCCGTGAAGAATTCGAGGAACTCATCGACAAGACAAATTGCGAATGGACTTGGGAAACGAAGAAGGATAATGATGGCAACGATGTAAACGGATACACTGTCACCAGCAAGATTAACAGCAAAAGTATCTTTCTACCTGCAGGGGGTGGGACCTATGCTGTGGATGGAAAATGGACTACCGAAGGGATCGGCGTCGTAGGCTGGTATTGGTCATCATCGTACGTTGAGAAGGACAATAACTACGCGTATGCTTTATCTTTTAATTCAACTATCTATTCTTGTGATCCCTTCTTTATTTCGACTGGCACTTCCTTCGTACTGCTTTCGTTCCGTGCCGTCACAAAATAATAAGATACCTGTATCAGAGGTCGCTTTATCTCAGAGTTTGAAGAATGCTGAGACAGCGGTTTCGGTCGGAGGAGAGTTGGGCTGAGAGTTCCGAAAGGGAGTTGAATCGGACTTCGTCACGGATGCGCTCGAGAAACTCTACTGAGATTTCAAGTGAATAGATATCTTCTGAGAAGTCGAAGATATTGGTTTCGATAACTATTTCTGTGGAATTGACCACTGTGGGCCTTCTGCCTATATTGGTCATTCCATAGAATTCTTTTCCAAGGCAGTGGACTCTGCTCAGATAGACTCCGCCTTTAGGAATGATTTTCAAAGGGTCACAAGGGCTTACATTTGCTGTCGGAAAACCTATTGTACGGCCGATTCTGTTGCCTGCGACAACAATACCATATATACTATATGGGCGACCGAGCATTTGGTTTGCCGCCTTACAGTCTCCGCTTTCGATAGCCTTGCGAATTTTTGTAGAGGAGACCTCTATGCCGCTATCCGATAGGCAGGCGCCGAGAGTTATTACCTCCACTCCTTTGTCGGCTGCGATTGAGGCAATCTCGTTGTGGGACTTTTCGTCGCAACCGAAGCGATTGTCATAGCCGAGAACTATGGCTCTGCATCCGAAGCGACAGACGAGGAAATCTATATATTCCGCTGCAGTGAGGGCTGCAAATTCTTTTGTGAACTCAAGTTCTTCAATGTGGTCAACACCTGCCTTGAGGATGAGTTCTTTTTTCTCTTCACGAGAGGAAATGAGCCTGAAGGATGAAGCCTCCTTCTGCAGCACGGCACGTGGATGGGGGTGGAAGGTGATTACCATACTCTCATCCTTACGCTCGCGTGCTGCCTTAACGAGTGCTTCAAGAAGAAAACGGTGCCCGAGATGGACACCGTCAAAATATCCGGTGGCTATAACCATCTTACAAGTTCAAAGTCCTGGCGATGAGGCATCAAAGGATGGATGGCAAACAATCTTGCCGCAATCTTATAATTTCCTGCTGCTTCAGGCTGGATGGCACAAGAGTATTCGACCACTCCGTCTTTCTTTTCACCGTGGGTGAACTGATGTCTTTCGGTGATGTGGTAGTAGCCCTTGCGATCAACGGATGCAAAGATAATTTCTACTCCGATATGATCCGGATCGATACCGTCAATGTCAACAGTGACTTTTGCATCGTAAACCTTGCCGAGAGTGATGTTCATTGCAGAGGTGTCAGGCTTCTCGATTCCGTGAACTTTAATTGAAGACCAGTGTTCCCTCATATCGCTCTTCCACTGTGCCAATTCCTTGCAAAGCGCAAAGTCGTTTGCAACCAACTTTTCTGTGCGCTCGGCAAGCGGAGCATAGTACTTGTTGATGTAGTCGGAGAGCATGCGGTTGGTGGTGAAGTTGTTTGCAACCTGTGCCACTGTGTTCTTGATGTATGAAATCCACTCTTCGCTTCTGTGAGTCTTGCGGTCTTTATTGTAGAATGCAGGTGCAATCTCATTTTCGATTATCTGGTAGATTGTTGCTGCATCAAGTTCATTCTGGAGGTTTGTGTCGTCGTAGGTGGATTCCTGTGGCAGAGCCCAGCCTGCGCCTTCTTTGTAGCCTTCTACCCACCAGCCGTCAAGAACGCTGAAGTGCATGACACCATTCATTGCGGCCTTTTCGCCTGATGTGCCTGAAGCCTCAAGCGGACGTGTAGGGTTGTTCATCCAAACATCCACACCTTGAACGAGGCTCTTTGCGATGGATATATCATAGTTAGGCACGAAGACGATTTTGCCGATGAATTGTGGCATTTTCGAGATATCCACGATTCTCTTGATAAGGTCTTGGCCTGCCTGATCTGCCGGATGAGCCTTGCCTGCAAAGAGGAACTGCACAGGGCGTTTAGGATCATTTACGATTTCTGCAAGGCGGTCAAGGTCGTTGAAGAGAAGGGTTGCCCTCTTGTAGGTTGCAAAACGGCGTGCGAAGCCTATTGTGAGAACATCGTCGCGAAGATTTTCCTTGATTTGCACAACTTCTTTTGGAGTGTAGTGGTTGGTCTCGGAAGGATTTGTAAGAATCTTCTTCACGCGGTCGATGAGTCTTTTGCGGATGGCATTTCTCGTTTTCCAGATTACCTCGTCGCTGACTTTGTATATACCGTTGAAGCAACTCTTGTCGTAATGGTGGGTCTTGAATTCGTCTCCAAACACCTCTGCATGAATGGCCTTCCATTCAGGTGCAATCCAGGTAGGGTAGTGGACACCGTTGGTGACGCTCGAGATATGGAGTTCCTCAGGGAGGTAGCCCGGCCACATCTTGCTGAAAATTTCCTGGCTGACCTTACCGTGAAGCCAACTTACACCATTAACCTCCTGACTGCAGGTTGCTGCAAGAACGCTCATAGAGAATTTCTCGTTGCCATCGTTAGGATTAACCTTTCCGAGTCCCATCATTGTAATCCAGTCTATGCCGAGTTTTGCAGGGAAGTGGCTAAGATATTTGAGGAGCATGTCATCGCTGAAACTGTCGTGACCTGCAGGAACCGGAGTGTGGGTGGTAAAGAGGGAGGAAGCGCGAACAGCCTCTATTGCTTCAGCGAAGTCAAGTCCGAGTTCCCTGTATTCGCGAAGTCTTTCAAGGCCCATAAATGCGGCGTGTCCTTCGTTGCAATGATATACCGTAGTGTTTATGCCGAGAGCCCTGAGCGCCCTTACACCACCGAATCCGAGAAGAAGTTCCTGTTTGAGACGGTTTTCCCAATCTCCGCCATAGAGCTGGTGGGTAATTTCGCG
>JABUTT010000057.1 GCA_021443515.1 Bacteroidales bacterium | reverse complement strand
TCGCTGTTCAGTTCACGGATGGCGATAATGTCCTCACGGGTCTTCTCGCACAGGGTAAGGACTTCGGCCTGGGCATTAGCTTCAGCGTAAGTCGCGTTCGCCCATTTGGGGTTAAAGACATCCTTGAAGGAGAGGAAGTCCGTGATGCCCACACTGTTCTCGTTGAAGAACGCCTCAAGCCTGTCGGTCTTCTCCTGTCTCTTCAGTTCATCAAATGCCTTAATCTGGTTGCCGATATTCGCATCGGCGGCATTGCACGGCTCAAGGAGCTTTTTGCACTTCTGCTCAAACTCCTCATAAGGGGCAAGCCACGCTTTTTTCACGGCTTTACGCTGTTCGTCAATAGCGGCGGCGAGTTTTCTCACCTTTGCCCTCGTTGCCTTTGCTCCGGCAATTCCGTCCTCTGTGACCACCATCACGGAGTAAGGTTCCATCTCCTGTTCAAGCCAGTTCTGCACGGCCTCAAAGTTAGCCTCAATCTCTGCATCGCCGATAAGCGCAAGGCTCTGTGGAGAGACTTCAAAGTTAAATTCTGCCATTGTTCTCCTTTCAATACTTCGGCGGTTCGTATCGCCTTGTGATGACCTTTAGGATGTCTCGCTGACGGGGCGGGATGTCGGCAATATCGAGATTAATTGCCACTACCTTTGCCCTAGCACAGCGTCCTTTATACTTGGGAATGTTTCTAGATGGTGCTATGATTTCGTCTCCGACCTTGAGGTCAAGCGCGGTCTGATAATACTGGGGCATTCCGGCGAAGATCTGCCTGCTCTCCACCCAAAACATTGCCTTGATAATCACTTATTCTTCTTTCCCTTCTTTGGGAGCAAATTGCCCCTGTGACCGCACTTGGGGCATTCGGGGTAATAATATAGCTGTCCGTCCTTCCCTTTGCCACCCTTGACATTCATAAGGATTCGGCACTGGGGGCAGATTCCCGCCGCCGAGATGTTGGTGTAAGCTGACATTTTTTCTCTCCTATATTTTCAATTTTGCGGACGGCATCTTACCGCCGATGATGTTTTCATTGTAGAAGTGTTCCTCTGCGCTCAAGAGGTACTCCATATCGTCTTTTGCGTTTTTGCGGGTGTAAAGGTATGTCCTTAAATAACCCTTGCCCTCACCACCCATAAGAAGGGCATAGAGGTATACGAAGTCATACCCTGTTGCGAGGAGCTGATGGCACACTTGGGGGTAATAGGGGGTCTGCCCATCCCACGCCCTCCAGTCCTCTCTGCTCTGCGGACTTGCGGTCTTAATCTCAAGGACTCCCTTTGCCCCTGTCTCCTTGTCCGTCAGCTCCCCATCAAGAGTCGCAAACAGCCACGGGCGTTCCGTCTGATAGAGTAGGTCAAATTCGTGGTACTCAACCTCAAGCTCCGGGTGCTGAATCTGGAATAACGCCCTTATATGCGGTTCTGACAGGACTCCGAATGCCACAGCGGGATTGTTGGATATGTCCTTCTGTGGAGCAATGCCCCGTTTCTGCTTCCACAGTTCAAGAGGGGTACTCCACTTCGATACGCCGAGGACGATTGCCGCCTCTGATGCACCTATCCCCTGTGTGTTCCTACCCTTGAGCCAAGACTCGCGATCTTCAAAACTAATTCTCTCAAGTGCCGTGCTTATCATCTCCTATTCTGAATATTAAGTGAAGTTCCTCAAAGTTCTTGCAAGGTCTGCCGAACATCGCCATATAGAGTTGAAGTGCCATTCGCAACTCCCATAGCCTGTCCGGCTGATTCCGATACCATCCACATCTGCGGCAGATATTCATTCGCCATTCCTCGCACACGATGTCTCTGCGGAACATACACAGCATTACTTCATCATCCATAGCCGTTCCTCTTGAACACGCACACGAACCCTCTGCATTCGTTCACCGTTACGCTCTCTCGCATACTCCCCGCCACGCAGACCTTGCACGGGGTCTTCGGATATAACGAACACTTTTTGGTGCCGATACGCCCACACAGGCCGCACCGACAGGATTCGCAATTGTTCTTATCGTTCTCGTTCATACTCTCTTCCTCGCGGGAATATAGTGAAGGCAATTGGTGCATTGGGGTTTATTGCACCCAAGACAGCGGTCAATCTCTGCCTGTGGGGTCAGCGTGAAGTTGGGGATGCCGAGGAGGAAATAACCGAGTTCGCTCCGTTCGTATATCGGAGCCGCAAAAGGGGAGTTCCACGGGCGGTAGGCAATGACCATATCCACCTCATTCAGCCTCCGATCTTCATCGGTTCGCCGCCGATGTTCGTCAGGAAGTAGATGCCATCGAAGTCGGTGTAGAAGTAGAGATAGTCAATTGGAAGAGTGCGGGGGGCACCGTTCTCACGCTGTGCGAGGATCTCGCAGACCTTATCGTAGGTCCCGTCCGATGCTCGTCTGTCTGCGCTCCAGTTCTGCCATTGTTGCGGCTGTGTTATGACCGCCTCGATCGTTGTCGCTCCGTAGATGTGTCTGTCAACCCTGTTCAGAACGAGGTCGGTGAATGCCTCAAGCTCCCTGTCTCCGTAATAGAAACCGAAGCCATCCCACGCACGGGCAATCCATTCGGCATCGGTGTTCCGTTCGGCCATATAAGCCTCTTCTGCACGGACAGCCTCAATAGCCTCAAAGTCAGCCTTTGCGGTGCTGTTAGAGAAGTCGGACATCAGCCCCAAGCCTGTGACGATAGTCAGAGTGCAGATTGCTACAGTTTCCATCCTCTTCCTTAATCTGCGGTTCTTGCGACCTCTGATTAATCCGCACACCAGAGCCGCTGTTCCAACAGCGAGAAGGACGATGCACACGGTCTGAATGCTTGCTCCAAGCTTAATCAGCACGAAGCATAAAATAGCTATAAGCATTACATAAAAAGCTGAAACGATGCGTGATGCGTTATCACGCTTTTTGCGCTGACGGTAGAGGTCAGCCATATACTCATTTTTTCTCGCTGCTGTCATTTTTTATCTCTCCTTAATAGTTAACTGCGTTTCGTAGTTCCTCAATGTCTACTCCTGTTGCCTTGGCTACCGCCAAGAGTCTGCCGAATTCCCACTCGCAAGAGGGTTTTCTCATCATTCTGCCGATTGCATCCGGCGATAAGCCTGTGTCCTTACTGATGTCGGAGTAGGTCAGCTCCATCGCATTAACCCGCTCCAGTATCAGCCCCTTGACTTTATCCACAGGTGGGTGCTTACGCTTGCTCACGCTCTCTTGGAGCTTCGTGCGGGGCATATCCTCACCTCTTATCGTGGATGTTGCCGATGACCGAATAGAACTCACTCCACTGTGTGATTGACGGATAGGTGTTGCCGCCGCCTGTTCTCTCCGATGAGATTCCCACGAACGAGCCGTTGCGGAATTCAATCACGCAGCGGTAAGGTGCGATGAACCACTCGCAAGCAGTAATTATATCTCCCTCAAAAATTCTGTTCGATTCCCTGTCAAACAGCCCCGTCCATTCTCCTACGGTCTTGGGGTCAACCTTCGTCTGCCCGGTCTCATTGATGATGATTGCTTCATCGGACAGGACAACGAGCGAGCCGAACTTCCACTCGCCTTCAAGTGCCTTGCCCCGGAATAAGTAGGTTCGCATTGTTATTCTCCCTTCTCAAGATTTGCGACCTCTTCAAGAGTCATTCCGAAGATTTCTGCGAGCTTGACAACGAGCGTGATGTCCATCTTCTTCTGCCGCTCACCGCGCTCTATAAGGCTATAATAGGCTTCAGTGATGCCAATCTGCTCACCCACATAAGCCATTGTGTAGCCTTTCGCCTCACGCGCTTCCTTAAGCCAATTTCTCAATGCTTATCTCCTTTCTACTCAACATTTTGTCAAGTGAGAACATATTAACATAACTCAACAATTTGTCAAGTGGTTTAGCCAAAAAAGACAACAAATTGTAAAGTTGTAATGCTTTGTTTCTATCTTGACATTTCGTTAAGTTGGTGTAGAATTATAACGAGGTGTTAAGTTATGTTTATCAGAGAAGCACGAAAAGCAATGGGGATGACAATGAAGGAGCTTGGTGCGCTCGTTGGGTGCAGTGAAGCGGCTATATCTCTGTATGAGCTTGGCAAGCGTGAAGCAAGCTATGAAATGCTTTTGAAAATGTCTGAAGTGCTGAATGTAGATGTCAATTATCTCATTAGAGGGAATTATAATGTTTCTGCTGACAATTCAGATACATTGACCCCGATAGAATTCGACCTTATTAATGCCTATCGCGCCCTGTCTGAAGAAGGTCAGCTCTACATCCGTCAGCAGATGGTCATTGCGGGGCAAGTATATAAAAAATCTTGTTCTGCTCCCGCTAAAGAGGCTTGAATATGAGGTGCAAGGCTTGTAAGAATGAGATTCCCGCCGGGAGCGTGTTCTGTATGTTCTGCGGGGAGCGAGTGGCAAGGGAACGCAAGACACAAGATAAGATAAAAATCCCCTCACCGCGCCAGCTGCCATCAGGAAAGTGGAGAATGGAGCTGCGGGCAGAGGGGATGTCAGGCACATTTGACAGCCGAAGAGAGGCTGAAGTATGGGCAAGGGAAGTCAGAGTGCAGTATATTGCCAACGGCAAGAAGAGGATACCAACCCTGTCGGAGGCAATTGACGAGTATATCGAGACAAGGTCTAATATCCTGTCTCCCGCCACGATAAGGGGCTACAGAATCATCCAGAGGGCAAGGTTCACGGAATATATGCCCAAGCCCGTCAACGCTCCTGTGGACTGGCAGAGGGCTGTTAACGATGAGGTTAAACTGTGTTCACCGAAGACGTTGAAGAACGC
>JABUTT010000015.1 GCA_021443515.1 Bacteroidales bacterium | reverse complement strand
CTTTTGCTTTCTCAAACTGCTGAAGTGAGCACTGAGCCTCAACTTGAAATTTATGCAGACGATGTAAAATGTTCTCACGGAGCGACTGTGGCTCAACTTGACCGCAATGAGCAGTTCTATATGCAGAGTAGGGGAATAGGGCTTGCCGATGCAAGGTATTTGCAATGCATATCCTTCCTGTCTTCGGTGTTGAAAGGTCTTCCCGAGGATTTGATTGAAGAAGTTTTGGAAAAGGTTCGCGAACTCCTATGAAAACAAATGTAAAGGTAAATCTTGGTCTGAATGTGCTTCGTCGCAGGGAAGACGGCTACCACGACATTGAAACTCTTTTTGTGCCGTGTGGGGTCTTTGGCGATGAATTGGAGATTGATCCTTCTTCAGAATTCTCTATTGAAATAACATCAGAAGCCGGCATTGTGGTCGATTGGGATCCTATGAGCGATCTTACCGCAAAGGCTTACAGGTTCTTGAAGACAGACTTTCCGGGAATCCCCCCTGTTAAAATTCGTCTTCACAAGGCTGCCCCTGTTGGAGCCGGACTTGGAGGAGGAAGTGCAGATGCAGCTTTTGCCCTGCGTGAGCTGAACAATATGTTTGCTTTGGGACTGGATGAGACTGCCCTTGCCCACTATGCTTCACGCCTTGGAAGCGATTGTGCCTTCTTTATATATAACAGGCCTATGTTGGCGGAGGGAAGGGGAGAAATTCTCACACCTTGCCCAAAGGAAATAGAGGAAAAACTCGCAGACTATGAAATAAAAATCATAGTTCCACAAGATATACACATTTCCACTGCTCTTGCCTACAAAGGCATAGTTTCGACAATTCCCGAAATATCTCTCCACGAGGCATTGTCAAGGCCTGTGGAACAGTGGAAAGATGTTCTTCATAATGATTTTGAAAACACAGTTTTCGCCGCCTTTCCTGAACTTTCGGACATAAAGAAAGAACTTTATTCCAAGGGAGCAGTATATGCTGCGATGTCCGGCTCGGGTTCAGCCGTTTTCGGACTATTTAAGAAGAGATAGGGCTGCAGCGGTGCGAGATGCCACGATGGCATTGTTTAGCACGAGTTGGATATTCGATGCAAGGCTCTCTCCACCCGATTTTTCTGCCACTTTAGCAAGGAGGAAAGGTGTTACCTTCTTACCCTTGATACCTCGGCTGTTTGCTTCTTTAATTGCCTCGTCGATTACCTGTGAAATATAATCAGGGTCCATAGAATACTGCTCCGGAATAGGGTTTACTACGAGCATACCGCCCTTAAGGCCAATATCTTCCTTAGCCTTGAACGCTTCTGCGAGTTCTTTCTCGGTATCTATGCGGTAATCGACTCCGAAGCCGCTCTTTCGGGTGTAGAATGCCGGCAGTTCATCAGTGCCGAAACCTATAACAGGTACACCCTTTGTTTCGAGATATTCAAGGGTGAGGCCGAGGTCGAGAATTGATTTTGCACCGGCGCAGACAACCATTACGGGAGTCTGTGAAAGTTCTTCCAAATCGGCAGAAATGTCCATTGTGGTTTCCGCTCCACGATGTACTCCGCCTATGCCTCCGGTCGCAAATACCTTGATTCCGGCCATGGCGGCAATAATCATTGTTGTGGCAACGGTAGTGGCTCCGTCTGCTCCGCGGGCAACAAGCACCGGAAGGTCTCTGCGAGAGGCTTTGGCAACTTCCTGACCCTTGCGTCCCAGATATTCTATTTCTTCTCGGCTGAGGCCTGCCTTGAGTTTTCCACCAATGATTGCTATGGTTGCTGGTACGGCGCCGTTGTCGCGAATTGTCTTCTCAACGAGCAGGGCAGTCTCCACATTTTGAGGATAGGGCATACCGTGGGATATTATTGTGGATTCGAGAGCTACGACAGGTTTTCCCGCAGCGAGGGCTTTAGCCACTTCAGGGCCAATGCAAAGATGATTATTCATAGAGTAGGTATTTTTCGTTTATATTGGGATTTACAGCCTCGCTGCACTGCACCGTGATAGCAGAAGCACGCAAAGCGCATTGTATGATTTTATCGGTATTGAGGCCTTTGCAGAAGGCAAATACGGCTCCCGAAAGGAATGAATCTCCCGCCCCGCAGGTATTGACCACAGGCACTTTCTCGCTTGGCACGAGACGTCCTCCGTTCTTGTCATGATAGTAGAACCCTTGAGATCCGAGAGTGATGAACATCCTTTCTATGCCATTAAGATGAAGTCTTCCTGCAACATCTTCAAAATCCTCAGGCTTGCTCGCATCTGCCCCCGTAAGTTCAAGAGCCTCTATGCGATTCATCTTGAGAGTGTGAATTCTGCGTTTTCCGTCGAGAATGTCAAAGATTCTGTGGCTTTTTGCCGTCGATACGGTGTCTGCAAAAACAGGAACCTTGCAGTTGTCAAGGATGTAGGCAATGGTTTCAGACGGCAGATTTGTTTCCACTACCACCGCGTCGCAGGTATTGAGCATTTCTATGTGTGAACTCACATATTCCGGAGTAATGCAGTCAGTTATATCCATAGCGGAGATAGCCGAAACCATATCTCCGTTTTCATCATTTATGCTTAGATAAATGGAACTTTCCCTGCCCGGAATCGTGTCCGAGGCCTGTATGTCTATACCAATCCTTTCGCAATCCTTCTTCAGTCCGAGAGCAAAGTCATCGTCTCCGAAAACGGTGACGAGAGATACTTCACAGCCCAAAAGAGCGAGGTTATGGGCGATGTTTCTACCCACTCCTCCGTAGGACCTAAGTATGCTTCCCGGACAGGAATCCCGAGGCACATACTTGTCTTTGGGCACGGCTGTAAGGTCTATGTTCGCACCTCCGACTACTGCTATGTGTGGTTTGATTTTCATAAAGAAAAACAGCCGAGATTTTTATTTCCCGGCTGTTATTAGAGATAATTATTTGAAGGTTACATAATCTGCAATAGGGGTATCAACGCCATAGATAGACCTTATGCCTGTTGTAATATCTGTAAACTCTGTACTCTTCTTCAAAACAGTCAGATAGTTGGTTGCAGTAAGTGTAACGGTTATAGGGTTGTCATAAAGAACAACATAATTTGCAGGTTCAGAAACCACAAAGTTCTTGTAGGTATTGTTGTCTACGTAAGCGCTTCCAACGAAGAGACCTACATTATATGCACTATCATAAGTTTGATTTTTACCAATCTTGATTGTTCCCTCAAATGTTGCTCCGTCGATGGATGTTCCTCCCGTCGTGGCTGCATGTCCGAGGATACCTCCAAGAGCATAAGGTGCCGGAGCATTGTCAGCTACTTCCAAAGTTCCCTTGTTTACAAGGTTGGTCATAACGGAAGAAGAGTATGCTCGGCCAACGACTCCTCCGAATACTGCAGAATTTGGAACACCTGCATTTATAATACGACCCTCGTTGGTAAGATTAGTAAGGAAGACGTGCTTCTCGCAGCAACCTAAAACGGCTCCTGCTTGAATCATAGAGCTTTTTGCCTTGAGAGTCTCTGAAATAAATATAATTGCATCCTTGGCGTTTGTTGCATTTTTGAGGATGCCTCCGATAGGAGAACCATCAACATCATTCATATAACCAACAACTCCACCGATACGGAATCCACCGCCATTTGTAAGAGGAACATCCAGAATGTTCATATCAGCATAGTTGGTGGCTCCGTCACACTCAGAGTAGAGAAGATAACCGATACATCCTCCGATTCTCTGATAACTCTTGACTGTGGTTGCGTTCGGAGCTGTTACTATTATTTCACCATGGTTTTCAATATTCTTAACGTAATTTCTTTCGGTATATACCTTGTTGTCTGCGTTGTAAACACCGCAGCAATATCCGATAACACCACCGACATTGTTGTAGTCGTTACCTGAGCGAGAGCAGAAGTTTGAAAGGTCAATAGTTATTTTTCCATAGTTCTTGCAATTTTCAAGGTGCTGTTCACCTTCGTTATTGCCTTCTCCCATGAATCCGCAGACACCTCCGAAATTGAACTGGCTTGTAGTGGTGATTTTTTCTGTTTCAGTTGTCTCTGATGTGATGTTTCCGTAGTTCTCGCAATTGTATATGCTGCCCTTTGAGCTTGCGCAGATACCTCCGACACGTCTTGCCTTGTTAGGACCGCTGTTTTCGAGAGTTACATTCGCATAGTTTATGCAATTGCGGATTTCGCTGTAGTGGTTGAGGAAGCCGCAGATGGCAGAAAGACGAATGAGAGTACTTCCGCCTGTGCCTTCGTATGCGCCATTAAATGAGCAGGAAGAATCAATGATGAGGTTCTTGATGACTCCCTTGTCTTCAGGCTTAGTGTTACCTACAACACCGAAGATACCCTGATATTCCCTGTCGTTCTTGCTGTATTTGAGGTTCTTGATGCTATGTCCCTGTCCGTCGAATATAGCCTTGAAAGAATTTGTACCGCTGTTTCCGATAGGAGTGTGGTTTCCGCCCTGGAAGTCGAGGTCATTGTTGAGAAATACAACGCCGTCCCAGTCAATCCATTTGTTGATAGAACCATTCACATTCACTGAGTCGGAAAGTTCCTCAAGGTCGGCAACTGTAGAGATACCGAGGCCGCGAATACCTGTGTAAGTTACATTAACGTCAACACCTCCCGCAACACCTGCAATGGTAATGATAGCGGCAGGGTCAGCATTGAATTTACCCTTAACGAATGTGCAGGATACGGTCTGCTCTTCTTTAGAACCTTCGCCTGAAGCAGGACTTACGGAAGCCCATTCAACATTAGACTTTGCTGTCCACGCTCCGTTAGACTGGAACTTGATAGTGATGGTCGTATCGACTTTTGC
>JABUTT010000105.1 GCA_021443515.1 Bacteroidales bacterium | reverse complement strand
GGAACCAACAATCTCAACCTCGGCAAGATACTCTCCAACAGTAAGTTCGGCAAAGTTTCACTCAGTGCGGACGCTTCCGGAAGCATAAACGACATATCCATCTACGACCTTTCTGTTGACCGTTTCGACTTCAACAACTACTCCTATACCGGGGTTAGGGCAATGGGACATCTCGAAGATAAGACTGTCTTTGCCGGTTCAGTGTACATAGATGACCCTTCGGTTAAATTTGGATTTGACGGAATCGCGGGTTTGGTTCCAAAACGAACTTCAAAGAAGGAGAAATACAAGTTCACCCTGAGGGATCTGGTATTCGACTTCAATGCCTCGGCCCATCTGGTTGACATTCAGGCGTTGAATTTCAAAATGCCGGAGAGTCTCGTGGCCTTCTCCCTGCCTTCAGTTTCGGCAAGCAGAGACTCGAATTCGAACGGTTATTCTGAAGAAATCAACCTCAACGGCATATCTATCACGGATAATGTCGCAACATACGACTATGGCAACCTGAACTATACCGCCGATAAGGTTGGCACTGCCTACACAGCCACCATCGCCTCGTCGATAATCGATGGTGTGTTCCACGGCAACCTTGAAAATGCCATTGCAGACTTTAAGAATGCCCTAATCAACCGAAACTTCCCATCTTCTCTCGCAAAGGCGGAGTACAGGGAGAGACTTGATTATGAATATTCTTTCTCTGCAGTCCTGAAAAACATATCTTCCGTTTTAGGTTATTTCGTAAACGGCATATATATAGAAAAAGGCACGAGCCTGGATGCTACCCTTTCAAAAGACAATGTTCTCGATGTAAGGCTCAAGTCAAAGCGTCTCGCCCTCAAGACGAACTATCTCAAATCTATGGGCCTTATGGTCCATAGCGACGATGAAGGTTTGCATGCAAATCTCTCAGGAGACAGGTTGTCCGTTTTAGGCCATTCATTTATGGAGAATTACCTCGATGTGTATGCAAAAAATGACTCTGTGAAGTTCACTACCGGCTACCACAATGACAACTCTTCATCCGGCTTCTTCTGCTTAAATGGCCTTCTTGGCAAGGACGAAAATGACCGTCTTGCAGCCGACATTGTGATAGGAGACTCTTATATTCAGGGTATGAGAGACTATTGGAAGTCCAACAATGCCCCTGTAAGCTTTGGTGGCGACGATTTTAATGTCGGAGGTCTTTCCATCACATCCAAACTGGGAGATGACATATTCCTGAATGGTGGAAAAACGGCAGGACTGGATTTGAATATAAACAGTTTCAACATTGCAGCCCTTTCCGCCCTTCTCAACACCGACTTCGGAGGAAACCTTAGCGGAAATGTAAACCTCAAGCTTCTTGAGAACAATGAAAATTTCCTGAATACGGAACTGAACATCAGGAATGCCGTCATAGAAAGCATAAATGCCGGAGACATCAACCTCTCAGGTAACTTCAACAAGGGTGACGGCGTGATTTCCGCCCTTCTCAAGAATACCAAGGATTCAATTCGCCCTCTCTGGGCAGATGTTTCCTATGAAATACCTAATCGTGCGCTCGAGGGAGAGGTCTTCCTTGACTCATTCAACCTCGGGGAACTTGCTCCTTTCCTTTCAAAGGTGGTAACCGACCTCGAAGGAACGGCTGACGGCCACGTAATGCTGAGAAAGCCTCAGGCAAAGAAATTCTATATAGCAAGCGACAGCCGTCTCAGCCTCAGGGATGTGAAGATGAAGGTTGTGCCTACGGGAGTGAATTATTCGGTTAACGGAAGCATATACGGCACAAACAACAATATTTTCTCTTTCAGGGATTTTGTCATCAGGGACACCAAGGAGGGAACTGCGGAACTCACAGGTGGAGTGGATATGACAAACCCTTCAGGCGTAAAACTCGATGCCAAAGCAAAGATCAGGAATATAGAATGTATAAATCTTCCTAAGGGCTCGGCCGTTTCGGGTAATGTTTATGCGGATTGCGATGCCCATTTCCACGGCCCTATTTCGGCTCTCGTTCTCGATGCAAAGGCCGAGATTTCCGACCCAAGCAAACTTGAACTCGACCTTTGGGGCAATCCGACACAGAGTTCAAAGAAGAGTATGCTCACCTTCACCAAGGCGGAGGTTGTGGAGGAGGAAGATGCCTATGAGGTTATGCTCGAACGCCTCAAGACCGTAAAAGAGGAGTCTCGCGGAGGCGGCTTCAAGGCCAATCTCATTCTCAAGGTCAATGACGACCTCGCAGCCAAGGTTTCCTTCCTCGAAGGCGGCGCATCGAATATCAACATAAAGGGAAACGGAGACATAGGTCTTACTTTGGACTCGAGCAAGGGCTCATTTGAAACCCACGGAGACTACACCATAAGTGAAGGAAAGTGCCATCTCGACCTGGCAGTGGTTCGTGAATTTACCATCAGCGACGGTTCGGCAATCCATATCAACAGTCCTATTTCCGAAAGTAGCCTTGACATTAAGGCAATCTATAAGACGAAGGCAAATCTCGCCACCCTCATAGCCGACACTACGGCAGTGAGTCAGAGAAAGGTGGTGAATTGCAACATCAATATCACCGACAGGATAAGTGACCCTAAGATAGCATTCTCCATAGACATTCCGGAACTTGATTCCACCGTAAAGAGTCAGGTTGAGAGTGCGCTTAATACCGACGACAAGGTCCAAAGGCAGTTTGTCGCCCTTCTGGTTTCCAACAGTTTCCTTCCGAGCGAAGAGAGCGGTATCGTTAACAACTCCACCCTCGTGTTCTCCAATGCAAGCCAGATTCTTGCCAATCAGTTCAATAAGATGTTGGGCAAGTTCAACATTCCTATAGACCTTGGTCTGAACTATCAGCCTTCTGCGGCGGGAGGCAGGGATATCTTTGATGTGGCCATCTCTACGCAGCTTTTCAACAACAGAGTTGAGATTGGCGGCCAGATTTCAAATGGAAACAATATAAACTCATCCGGAAACAACTCCATTGCCGGTGACCTTGATGTCGAGGTAAAGGTCGATAAGAAGGGTGCGCTCAGGGTGAAGGGCTTCTCCCACTCGGCCGACAAATACACATCCTATCTCGACAACTCACAGCGCAATGGTGTCGGCATAAGTTACCAGAAGGAGTTCAATACCTTCAAGGAACTATGGAATGACATCTTCCACAAGAAGAAAAAGAAGAAAGAGGAGCAGAAGTGACGCCTTTGCCGAGTGAAGCCTCAAGTTACCTTTTATTATAGGCTTTCAGACCCATTTCAAGAACTTTGATTGCTTTCTTGAGTTCTTCGCAATTAAGCACGTATGCAAGACGAACCTCGTCCTTCCCCAGTCCTTCGGTAATATAGAACCCGTTGGCAGGGGCCATCATTATCGTCTCGCCCTTGTAACTGAAATCGCTCAGCATCCATTTGCAGAAGTCTTCCGCATCCTTAACCGGAAGTTTGACTACGGTATAGAATGCCCCGCTCGGAACAGGGGTGAACACTCCTTCAATTTTATTGAGGCCATCCACAAGGCAGTCGCGGCGTTTTTTGTATTCGACATTTACGGCCTTGAGATAATCTTTTGGCGTATCGAGCGAAGCCTCGGCTGCAATTTGACCAATGAGAGGAGGGGAGAGGCGTGCCTGACACAGTTTAAGAACAATCTCCCTCACCTTTTTGTTCTTGGTAATCAGGGCTCCGATTCTAATGCCACATTCGCTGTAACGCTTTGACACTGAATCGATAAGGATGACATTGTCCTGCACTCCCTTGAGGTGACAAGCCGATATGTAGGGCTCCTCGGTGTAGATAAATTCCCTATAAACCTCATCGCTGAAAAGGTAGAGGTCATATTTCTTGATAAGATGCTCGAGAGTCTTCATCTCCTCGGCGCTGTACACATAGCCTGTCGGGTTGTTCGGATTGCAGATGAGAATGCCCTTTGTTCTCGGACCTATATATTTCTCGAACTCATCCACCGAAGGCAGGGCAAAAGAGGATTCTATATGCGTAGGGATAGGTTTGATAAAAACTCCGGCGCTGACTGCAAAGGACAGATAGTTGGCGTATGCAGGCTCGGGAACAATGATTTCGTCTCCCGGATTGAGGCAACTCAGAAAAGCGAAAAGCACAGCCTCGGAGCCTCCTGCCGTAATGAGTATTTCTTCGGGTTTGAGTTTGATGCCAATCTCCTTGTAGTACTTGACAAGTTTCTCCCTGAAACTGAGATAACCTTCAGACGGGCTGTATTCAAGTATGCTGCGGTCTATGTTCCGGATAGCGTTTAACGCCACTTCCGGAGTCTCGATATCCGGCTGACCTATGTTCAGGTGATATACTTTTATACCCCTTGCTTTTGCTGCATCGGCAAGCGGAACGAGTTTTCGTATTGGAGACTGAGGCGTCACACGGCCTCGTATTGAAGCATTAGGCATTGTCTATCTGTATTTTGAGTCATTATTTTCGTCTAACATTCCGAGGTAGGAATAATATCTTTCCGGCCTTAGGGAACCGTCTTCAAGAGCCGCCTTCACTGCACATCCCGGTTCGTGGGTGTGGGTGCAAGGGGTAAATCGGCATTTCCTGCTCAGAGCATGCATCTCGGGGAAGTAGAGGGGCAGTTCTTCTGGCTTTACATCCACAATTCCGAATCCCCTTATGCCCGGAGTGTCTATTATGAATCCGCCGCTTGAAAGGGGATACATTTCGTAGAATGTCGTGGTGTGTTTTCCCTGGAGGTGGCTGAGCGAGATTTCTCCGGTGCGTGGATTGAGCGAAGGGTCGAGAGCCTTGATAAGGGAAGACTTTCCAGTGCCCGAAACTCCCGAAAAGAGGTTGATGGAGCCCTT
>JABUTT010000080.1 GCA_021443515.1 Bacteroidales bacterium | reverse complement strand
GAGTATGCTGCCCTCATAATCGAGGGTATTCAGGGTGTTGCCGGCATATACGAGCCTACGGATGAGTATTTCAGGACTTTGAGGTCGCTTTGCACAAAATATGGAACCCGCCTCGTGCTTGATGAAGTTCAGTCGGGTTATGGCCGCAGCGGTCTTTTCTATGCCCACCAGAAATCCGGTATCAGGGCAGATATAATCACTTCCGCAAAGGGTATGGCAAACGGTCTTCCTATCGGCGGAGTGCTCATCAGTCCCGAATTCAAGCCTGTTTTCGGACAGCTCGGAACAACATTCGGAGGCAACCATCTCGCTTGTGCGGCGGCTCTTGCAGTCATCGATGTTATTGAAAATGAACATCTTGTGGAGAATGCTGCAAAGGTTGGCGAGTATTGGTACAATGCATTCAAGGACGATAAGGCGGTAAAGGAATATCGTGGACGCGGACTTATGATAGGCCTGGAACTTCAGCCCGAGTACATAGGTCTTCGCGACAAACTTCTTTTCGAAAAACACTATTTCACGGGAGCGGCAGGGGCTTCGGTTATCCGTCTCCTTCCGTCACTTACAATATCTCAGGCCACGGCAGAGCGTTTCGTCGGGGCTTGGAAAGAACTTACGGCAAAATAATGAGAAATTTCACAAGCATAAAGCAGTTGGGTGACATCAATGAGGCTGTTGCAAAGGCTCTTGAGGTCAAGGCTCATCCGTTCGCAGACCAGGAACTGGGCAGGAACAAAACCCTTCTCATGGTCTTTTTCAACAATTCCCTCCGCACAAGGCTCAGTACCCAGAAAGCTGCTCTGAACCTTGGTATGAACGTGATTGTTCTCGATGTGAATCAGGGTGCGTGGAAACTCGAGACCGAAAGGGGAGTGATAATGGACGGAGACAAGTCCGAGCATCTTCTCGAGGCTATTCCCGTGATGGGTTCGTTCTGCGATGTGATTGGAGTGCGTTCTTTTGCACGCTTCGAGTCCAAACAGGCGGATTACAACGAGGAAATTCTCAACCAGTTCATCCAATATTCGGGCAAGCCTGTATTCAGTATGGAGGCGGCAACACGTCATCCTCTCCAGACTTTTGCCGACATAATCACGATAGAGGAACATAAGACGAAGGCTCGTCCGAAGGTTGTAATGACCTGGGCACCTCATCCAAAGTCTCTGCCTCAGGCTGTTCCAAACTCCTTTGCCGAGGGTATCAATATGACAGACTATGAATTTGTCATCACCCATCCTCAAGGCTATGAACTCGATGATGAATTTGTGGGCAATGCACGCGTGGAATATGACCAGGACAAGGCCCTCGAGGGTGCAGACTTCGTGTATGCCAAGAACTGGGCGGCCTACAAGGGCGACAACTACGGTAAAATTCTCTCATACGACCGCAGTTGGACAGTCTCAAAAGAGAAGATGGCACTCACAAACGATGCCTTCTTCATGCACTGCCTTCCTGTGAGAAGAAATATGATAGTAACGGACGAGGTAATTGAAAGCCCTCGTTCCCTCGTAATACCTGAGGCGGCAAATCGTGTGGTTTCAGCTCAGACCGTGTTGAAAGAAATACTTAAATCGCTGTGAAAATAAAGGTCATAAAAATTGGCGGCGCCGTTGTCGAAGATGCTTCTCTGCTCGGAAAGTTTGCAGAGGATTTCGTTGCGTTGCCGGGACCCAAGGTTCTCGTTCACGGAGGAGGCATAAAGGCAAGTTCAGTTGCAAGAGCCCTCGGTTACAAGCCCGTGATGATAGACGGCAGGAGGGTTACAAACGCCGATACCTTGGAGGTCGTGACCATGGTCTATGCCGGTCTTTGCAACAAAAATGTGGTTGCAACTCTCCAAAAGCACGGCTGCGATGCCATAGGACTTTGTGGAGCGGATGCAAGGCTCATAACCGCAAAACGCCGCGAAGCCGAACCTGTGGATTATGGCTATGTGGGCGATGTTAATGCAGACAGTATAAGGGTGGACAAAATTTTAGGTCTTCTTGAGGCAGGTTTGACACCTGTTTTCTGCGCAATCACCTTTGACGGTCAGGGTCAGCTGCTCAATACCAATGCCGACAGTGTGGCTTCTGCTCTTGCCGGCGGTCTTGCAAAGGTCGCAGAGGTGGAATTGACTTACTGCTTCGACAAACCGGGAGTGCTGCTCGACAAAGATGATGAAAATTCTGTCATTCCCTACATAACTCCATCAAGTTTCGAAAAACTCCGTGGGGAGGGTGTTGTGGCGGCGGGAATGCTTCCTAAAATTGAAAATTCATTCAAGGCGATAGCCGGGGGAGTGCGCACTGTGGTAATCAAGAGCGCTGCAAATCTCGGAAACTCAATTCAGACAATACTGACAGACGAATGATAAAGGCCCTCTATAACGACTCGGAGCAACTTTTGAGAGATATGGTTGCCACGCCTTCGCTTTCCTTTGAGGAGGAGAAGGTGAGCGACCTCGTGTATTCGAGGCTGACTGAGTGGGGTGTTGAGGCCGAAAGGGTGAAAAACAATATCATCTGCCGCCAGAGTTGCCACGACAGTTCCCGTCCTTCGTTTCTTCTTTGCGCCCATCTGGACACAGTTCCACCGAGCAAGGAATATGATTTCAATCCCTACGAATCACGCCAGGAGTCTATGCCGGGAGCCGTTTGCGGACTTGGCAGCAATGACGATGGGGGCAGTGTGGTTTCGATGATAGCGGTTTTCCGTTATTTCAAAGACATAAAGTTGCCATTCAACCTCATTCTTGCTCTCAGCACCGAAGAGGAACGCTCAGGGCCGAACGGAATGCGCTATATGTGGGACAATTGCTTCAAAGATGAGGTAAAGTGGGCAATAGTCGGAGAACCTACTCAAATGAGGGCTGCAACTTCCGAGCGCGGTCTTCTCGTGCTTGACGGCAAGGCAAAAGGCAAGTCGGGACACGCTGCAAGAAATGAAGGCGTGAATGCTATCTATAGGGCAATAAACGATATAGAAAAACTTCTTTCGCATAAGTTTGAGAAGGTTTCGCCACTAATGGGAGAGGTTCATCTTAATGTTACCCAGATAGAGGCAGGTACAGCCCACAATGTGGTCCCGGATGAGTGCCGCTTCGTTGTGGATATTCGTCCTACCGACCTTTACACCAACGAGGAAATCCTCTCCGAACTCCAGGCAGAATGTGAAAGCACTCTCACTCCACGCAACCTAAGCAACCGCTCATCTGCCTGTGGGGCTGCTTCTCCACTGCTCAAATGCCTCTCTGACCTCGGTATCGAGACATTTTCTTCTCCAACCACGTCGGACTGGATGAGAATAGGCTGCGATGCAATCAAGATGGGCCCCGGAGATTCGGCCCGCTCACACAAGAAAAACGAATATCTGCTTTGCTCTGAACTTGAGCAGGCAATAGAACAATACATTAAATTTATTCAACATTATGCCGACACTATGGAATAAAGGCACTGCCGCAACAACCTTGGTAGAGGATTTCACCGTAAGTTCAGACAGGGTTCTCGACCTGCGTCTTGCAAAGTACGATGTGCTTGGCTCTAAGGCACATATAAAGATGCTTGAGAGCATTGGCCTGCTCGAGGAGAGCGAACTTGAAGTCCTCGAAAAAGCTTTGGACGAGATACTTGAGGAGATTTCCTCAGGCGTCTTTACTCTTGAGGATGATGTTGAAGACATCCATTCCCAGATTGAAATCCTGCTCACACGCCGTCTGGGTGAGGTCGGGAAGAAAATTCATTCGGGACGCTCCCGCAACGACCAGGTTCTCGTGGATGTGAAACTCTTCCTTAGAGACGAATTGCTCGCGGTCAGGAAAGAGGTGCTTGAACTTTTTGAGCAGCTCCAGGCTCTTAGCGAAAAATACAAGGACATACTCATTCCGGGCTATACTCACGGCCAGCTTGCAATGCCTTCTTCTTTCGGACTCTGGTTCGGGGCCATTGCCGAAAGCCTTGCAGACGATATGTTCCTGCTTCAGGGAGCCTATCACCTCGTAAACCAGAATCCTCTCGGTTCGGCTGCGGGCTATGGCAATTCATTCCCTCTGAACAGGCAGATGACGACCGACCTTCTCGGCTTCGAGTCTATGGACTACAACAGCATAGCAGCCCAACTCAGCAGAGGTAAGGCGGAAAAGGCTGTTGCTTCGGCAATCGGAGGTGTGGCTCTCACGCTCAATCGTTTTGCAGCCGACTGCTGTCTCTATATGTGTCCTAACTTCGGTTTCATATCCTTCCCTGCGGAACTTACCACGGGCTCGAGCATTATGCCTCACAAGAAGAATCCTGATGTGTGGGAGGTCATTCGCGGCCATTGCAACAGCGTTCTGGCAGCCGAAACTGAGATCAGCCTTCTTTGCAGCAATCTTCAGCACGGTTATCATCGCGACTTCCAACTACTCAAAGACATACTTTTCCCGAAACTCGAACTCATACACGACTGCCTGAAGATGGCTCTCTATATGATAGCGCAGGTCAAGGTCAATGAAAATATCCTGTCCTCAGACCTCTACGACAACATTTTTACGGTAGAGGAAGTCAATCGCAGGGTGCTTGCAGGCGTGCCTTTCCGGGATGCCTATAAGGGTGTCGGCATTGAGGTGAACGAAGGTCGTTTCAAAGCCCTGAAGAGTGTTCATCACACCCACGAGGGTAGTATAGGCAATCTTTGCAACGACAGGATTAAGGTTAAAATGGAAATAGCCGCTGATTTTTAGGATATGTCAAAAGCAAAAAAAGCAATACTCAAACTTTCGGGCGGCCAGTGTTTTGAAGGCTGGTCTTTCGGCTATCCCCATTCCTGCGATGGTGAGGTGGTCTTCTCCACTGCAATGGTGGGCTATCCCGAAAGTCTCACCGACCCTTCCTATTCAGGTCAGATTCTTTGCGTAACCTATCCCATAATAGGCAATTACGGAGTGCCTGA
>JABUTT010000224.1 GCA_021443515.1 Bacteroidales bacterium | reverse complement strand
TCAGTATTTGTTTCGCTGAAATACCCGCTCGTGTTGCCTTTGAAATATACAGAGACCCAGGTATTGCTTTCCACATCATCAACCATGCCTCCAAACACAAAATGTCGGCGAAATTCGGCATAACCTATAATCAAATGCATAATGGATGATTCGTCATCGTATGGGAAGATGTCTGCATAAATTGGGTATCTGCCGAAGGAATGGTCAGAATAAGGGATGCGTACAAAGTCATTCAATATAGTATAGGAGGCGGCAGCGGTCTCAAAGCTGGGATTAAAGCTGTTCATATCCGTATCAACGAAGATATTGACAGATTCCGTGAGAACGACAAAGGCATTGTTGTAAGAGGCTGAAGGGGGAAGGTAACTGTCGCGGAAGTCTATCACGTGTGTGGGAGGTACTCCACCCAGCCCCTCGAACAGTCCTTTTGCCCTTATGCGTCTTCTTGTTTCATTATCTGCCCCGCTAAGATGTGCGATGATATAGGATTCCAATTCTGAAGGAGAAGAGGCGGTGTTGCCGAGATAATCGGTATAAGACCTGATTTTTAGAGCCACATACCATATCCAGTCGTTGCTTCGTCCGTAATTTTCGACTCCAAACCTGATTTCATTAGGTGGGAATGACAGGAGAATATCTCCGTAGGACAAGGCAAACACATCTGCATCTATATCTGTGAGATGGTCTATGATGTTTGGAGAATTTCCACAAAGGAAGATTCTTGCCATTTCGCTGTATCCGTCAATCAGAAGGGGATATTCGCTCCTATCAAAGCCTATGACAAGGTCATTCGCAGTCCTTGTTATCGTGTGGATGAACTCACCTTCAGTCATTTGGATGGCATATTCACCTTTTCTCCGAGGAGTTATCCTATAAGTATTTGAACCTAAATTTGTTAACTTGCACCCTGAGAGAGCAGACACTTGATAATTATCGGCACAATATAGATAGGAATTTTGGGCTACATATTTTGCGGGATCGTAAATGTAACTGAAATAATGCACGCTGTAGTCTGAATCAGTTGAAGAGCCCGCAACAATCGAAAGATAGTATTCTTTACCTCTTTTCACGAGACAGTCATGCCCTATGGAGAACCCGAGCCTTGAGCTGTAGTTTCCAAGGATTGTGTGGTTTCCGGGACAGTTGATTTCCGCTTCTGTCGTTATTGTTGTTGCAAAGGGGGAATCCACTTCCTGGCAGTTTTCAAGACAGTAGAAGCACACTATCTCGCCGTTGTTGAATGCTTCAAGATCAATATCGAGAGCATAGTCTCCGCTGATAAGGTCCCCTGGCCCCTCTGCCCTTGACCCCTCAGAAGACAGGTAGGCAAAGGGGGAGACCTTAGAGGCTGCATTTGCGATCCTCAAGGCTTTCACAGTGTAGCGATAGTCGTCGGGCAACTCCGATTTGTCGAGTTGAAAGAGATAGCGGCATACGAGTCTCTTCAGGCAGATAACTATTCCTCCATCGTTTATATAACTACCCTCAGAACCGTCATTTACTATACTCAAAGCCGCATTCTCATTTATACTCAGATAAAAGGATGTTGACATTGGAAACCCTCCTGAATCAAGGGAGGCATAATCGTCAATCCTGTATTCGAACTCCTTAATATCGTCCTCTCTCGGATATTGTCTCGTGAGCCGGTCCTCACTCAGACTGCAATTTCCCAAAGCGTAGATATGGTAGTTATTCGGATAGGTAAGACTTATGCTTGCCGAGATGTTCCCTTCATCGATGAACATTGCCCCAACCAACTCTCCGGAGGAGTTGTAGCAGGCAAGTGCCACATTATGGACGGCATTCTCATTGCTCGTCGGGATGATTGAACGCACGGCAGGGGAGCTTCCGCTTTCTATGCAGAAATTCACATCAAGAGAGTTCCTTTCAGGCCCTTCGACTATCGGCGTACACGAGATTGAAAGTATGCAGAACAGGTTAAAAATCAACAGTTTGTGAACTTGCATCTTTTTCCCAGTCTTTTACCGTCAACTCAAATGTGAGAGATACATCGCCCGGAATTGTGCCTCCCGGGGTGACTGCACCCTGTTTTGTGAAGTTGACATTCAGTAATTCTATCCACTGGTTTGCCCTGAGGTCTGCAGGCAGAGGCACGCAGTAATAATAGTCGGCCTCTCCAATCTGACATACGAAAATCACTTTACTGTCTGCTGCTGGAAGTGTGTAGAGGTCGGCGTCTATTGCGACAGGGGAGTTCTGGGCAAGGACTTGGGTGAAGTCTTTTACGAGAAAGGCCCTTTCCTTGTCATTTCCTCCGGTTGAGTTCTCCGTAAAGAGTTTGGCGCTCGTTGCATCTTGGGCTCCGGTCTGGAGGCAGTCTTTAGCCGCAGAAGCAATGTAGATTTGCTTTAGGGTGAAGGTTCTGCTGTCGGTCTCGTTGGTGAAATTTTTCTTTACATTCTTGATGCTGATTTTGGAATTGTAGTGCTGAAGTTGAACTTCCACCGGGTCCGAATCGACAATGTTCTTCACAGTGCTGCCGAAAAGAGGTTGATTGCCGTTGGTTTCACTCAGTAGAATCTTGCATGCCTGAAGAGCAGACTCAGTCTGAACAGAAGCGAGTGGAAGAGTTCCACAGTTTGCAATGATGTGGAACTTGCATTCGGTACATGGCACGGTGATGCTTTCAACAACTCCTTCTGAGGATGTTCCGTAGGAGAGTAGAGTTCCGCCTGTATCATAGACAAAGACTTGAGTGGAAGTCACGTTTTCCCTTAGAGATGAATTGTCAATCTGCAATTCAACCTTAGTCTTAGGTTCATCTTCTGTTGAAACGGATGGGCTCTCGGGAGAGTATGTGTAATCCTTATTGCAGGAAATAGTCATGGCGGCAATTGCCGCGAGGGAAGATAAAGCGGTTGTTAGGGTAGTTTTCATAATAGATGAATTTTTGCCCCGCCGCATCAGGTTTTCGAATGCAAAACTACCTATAAAAAAAATCTGGGGCAAATCTCGCGACTTACCCCAGAAACTTAACCTAAACTTAAACTATGAAAAACTTCACTGCAAAAATAAACATTTGAAAGAAAAAAGCAAAGAAAAATGTAAAAAGATTAACAAATTTGCTATAAATCATTCAAATCGTGGAAAATGCAGATGACAATAACTTTGGTTATTTTGACAATAATGACAGTGCAAAATGAAGAGCGGCAGCAGAAGATCGCTCAATGATGAGTCTTCTTGAGTTCCATTTTGGCACGTTTATCTCCTTTGATTCGACCCTTCCGCCGGGAAGTGCAACGCCAATCCACACCTGGCCTACGTTTGTTCCTGTCGGTCCGGCATATCCGCTTGTAGCTATGGAAATGTCGGCGTTCAAGGCCTTAGCCACTCCTGCCGCCATCTGTTCGACACATTCTGCACTTACGACCCCAATTTTGTCAGTAACCTCTTTGCTCACGCCCAAAACGTTTCTTTTGACTTCGTTCGCATAGGAGGTGACACTGCCCATATAAATCTCGCTGACGCCAGGTATGGCTGTGATGAGTGAACTGAGATAGCCTCCGGTGCAGCTTTCCGCAATGGCGAGCCTCAGTCCTTTTTCTTTCAGCCTGTCTATGAGTGTCTCGGCGAGAGTGCTCTCATTATAATTATATATGTATTGCGGAATAATCTGCCCGAGTTTCCGGACGGCATTGTCGATAAGCGACGGATCCTCTTTGTCGTAGATGGAAAGTCTCAGTTTAACTCCGTCCTTATGGCTTGGAAGGTAGGCCAGATGAACGCCCTGGGAGGTAATTTCGTCTTCCCAGGCCTCAATCTTCTTGCTGAGTGAACTTTCTGCTATGCCGTACGTCATTATGCAGCGATGAAAAATTTGCTTGTGAAGGTCGAAATGATGTCTGATATCATCAATGACATCCGCAGCCGCTTTTTCGGCTTCAAAAGGCACACCCGGCATCGCATACAGAGCCTTGCCCTTATCGTGAAAGGCCATTATCGGTGCTGTTCCTATGGTATTTACAATAACATCAGCCGCTTCCGGAACGAGGGCCTGCGCTTTGTTGATGTCAAGCATAGGAATACCTCTGCGCAGGAGGATGTTCTCAATGACTTTCATTTGCTCGGAACTTTCCTTCCACCCCCTGCATCCAAAAATCTCGGCGAGACATTGCTTCGTGCGGTCGTCCTTCGTGGGCCCGAGGCCGCCTGTAGTGATTACGATGTCGCAATCCTGCAATTCGCTCCTGAGTGTGGATATGATGTCCTCAGGCTCATCGCTGATACTGATATGCCTTCTGACGTGTATGCCTTCCTCTTCCAGCAGACGAGCGAGATAGGCAGAGTTTGTGTTTATTACCTGCCCGATCAGCAGTTCATCACCGATTGTGCAGAGAGTTGCTTTGAGTTGTTTCATTCGCTATGGCTTTCAGAATGTTCTTGATTACCGACCCTCCTTTTTCAAAGAATGCAGAGTAAAGGTCGATAAGCGTAGCCCCGCTTGAAAGTATTTCTTTTGCCTGGTCAGCCGTGGTGACATCGCCTGAGGCAATGATAGGGAAGTTCCCCTTTGTTTTCTCGTGAATATTCTTGACAAGTTCAAGCAAGGTGTCGTATGAATTGGTATGAAGCACTATGCCGTCAATTCCATTGCGCATTGAATAATCCAAAATATCGTCAATCTGGGATGACGGAATAGAGTCGGATATTTTTATGAGTATGGGAGTGAAGCGGTCGAAATACAATCTCAGGGAGAGAAGTTTGTCGAGAATCTCGCTCAAATACTCCACATCGTGCATGGCGTGCTTTTCCTCAATTGTGTCTCCTGAGAGGTTTATTATGAACATATCCACAAAGTCATTGAGGAGGGCGAAACATTTCTCGTAGTCCTTAACCGCATCCTCGCTGTCGGTGGTCTTGTTCTTAGTAATGCAGGCGGCAACTATCGTATTAGGTTTTATCTTCTTGAGGTTATTGAGTACATAAAGGACGCCTTTGTTATTGTTCTGAGCCTCAGGGGTTACAGGGCCGATTTCAACGAAACTGCATCCTGTGAGTGTCAGAGGATTTATATACTCGGCATTTATGTCTATGCCCGATGAAATTCCGAAAGGATTGTTGAAAGTCAG
>JABUTT010000190.1 GCA_021443515.1 Bacteroidales bacterium | reverse complement strand
GCCTCAAAATATGCAGCGACGCCCGAAGCGTCAAGAACTGCGAAGTTGGACTCGAAAGTCTTGGGCTCGGTCTCGTGAAGCAGACGCTCAAAATCTGCAACGGAGGCGCACTTCTCGAGGGCAATCCTCATTATGCTGCCATTGCTCACATCATAATCGGTGGAGGCGAGGTTGCTGGAGAGGTTGTTTATGATGGCAAAGCCTTTTTCGTTAGCGCCAGCGTATGCGCTTCGTCTTTTAAGGTCGTTGTAATTGAAAATTGCAGTGTAGCCATAGTTACCCCCCGACGGTGCGATGTAGACCAGTACATTTTCAGGATTCGAGGCGTCCCTCTGCTTCCATATCATAGGTTTGCCACTTGCTGAAGCCCCTGCGCCTACGATGGCTGTTGTGCAGGCAAACACATCTGCAGACATAAATATCGCTGCAATGACGGCAACTAACGAAAATCTTCTCATAACTCCCGAGGTATTTTATACGAACAAATATAATCATTTCAACCCGAGAAGATGATATAAATTTTAATTTTTCTTTACTTCGGTCATATTTTGACCGAATATAACACTATCTTTGCATCATTAAAAATGATTTAAGAGCTTATGTCATCTCCAAAATTAGACCGTTGCCTCTGGCTCATTGACACCATAAAAAGAGTCGGGCACATAGATTACGAAGAACTGAACAAGTGTTGGCTGAGATCCTCACGCAACGATACCGGCGAAGAACTCGACAAGCGTACACTCAAAAGGCATATCGACACTGCCGATGAGATTTTTGGCGTATGTATAAAGTGCGACAGACACAACGGCTATACATATTATATAGACGAAAAAGACAGCAAGAACCTTAACGACCTCTCCCAGTGGCTCATAGACTCATATTCCACTATGAATCAACTCAATGCAGACAAGTCGCTTCAGGGCCGCATCATCTTTGAAAACATCCCGTCAGGCAACCGTTGGCTCACCACCATTACTGAGGCGATGAGGGAGAATAATGTTTTGAGGATAACATACCAAGGGTTTGGGCATTCCACGGCGTGCAGTTTTGATGTTGAGCCGTATTTTCTCAAAGTTGTGAACCGCAGGTGGTATCTGATTGCCCGCAGTCCGTATTTTTCCGAATTGAAAAAACGCATAAAAGACAGACAAATCAATGATTATCGCAATTATGGACTTGACAGAATCCGGGATATAGAAACCACCGGGGAGAAATTCAAGATGAAAGAAGATTTCTCTGTGGAGGAATATTTCAACGGTTGCATCGGTATAACGAGGTCGGATGAGCCTATTCAGAGAATTGTCATCAAAGCCTTTAACCCAAAGGCAGACTATCTGCGCACACTCCCCCTGCACGAGTCCCAGAAAGAGATTGCAAGTGACGACCAATCAGCCACCTTCGAATACTTTCTCAGACCCGATTTTGAATTTTATCAGGCTGTACTCGCAATGGCTGACCAGGCGGAAATCTTGGAACCAGCTTCCGTACGCAAGGTTATGGGCCTTCACACGAATGCATTGGATTTCAGGTATAACGGAAAAGGAGGTGCAGAATGATAGAGGGGCTTAACTTCATCGCACTTGACTTCGAAACGGCGACAGCAAGGCGTTCTTCCATCTGCGAGGCGGGAATCTGCATCGTCAAGGACGGCAAGATTGTGGAGACAAAATCATGGCTCGTTCAGCCTGAGGGCAATGTGTATAACTGGTGGAACATTCAGGTTCACGGAATACAGCCTGAGGAGACGGCAGAGGCTCCCTCATTTGCAGAAATATGGAATGGTGAGATGAAATCATATTTTGAGCAGACCCCTGTCATAGTGGCGCACAATGCCGCTTTTGACACAAGTTGCCTAAAACATGCTCTCGAAGATGCAGAGATTGAACTGCCCAAGGTAAGAGTGTTCTGTTCCTGCCGAGCCGCAAGACATCTATATGATTTTCCTTCCAACAGCCTTGAAAATCTTTGCTTCGAGTTTGACATTGACAGTGAAAATCATCATCGCGCGGGTGCCGACGCCCAAATGTGCGCAAAACTTTTCCTGCGGGAGGTCAAGGACTCGGGATGGCTTTCCCTCGACGAGATGAGCTGGTGTGAAAATGAGATTTAAGTTTAATACTACATAATTTTTGAATGAGCCCGCGCGTGATGTGTCGGCTCTTTTTTTTGTTCTTTGCCTGCAAAATTTTTCAATATTTTTTCAACTTTTTTTGCTTCGGTCAGCTTTTGGCAGAACGTCAATATAATTTTGCATCGTGATTACAGAGCAACAGAAAAAAAAACGCTTTCAAAATGCTCAAAATGATGACAAAACTTACAGACAGCGAATAATTCTAAAATCATAAATACATGGAAAATAATTATA
Organism: Bacteroidales bacterium; assembly: GCA_021443515.1. Classification (GTDB taxonomy): domain Bacteria; phylum Bacteroidota; class Bacteroidia; order Bacteroidales; family UBA932; genus Cryptobacteroides. Next base: position 2,772 of record JABUTT010000190.1, on the reverse strand, counting down.
CAATAATGCAAGGCATAAGGGATGCCGCAGCAGTACTTAAAAAGGGCAGACTCAAGGAAATCAATGAAGCAGCCTCTTCCCTCAGTTTCATTCGTGAGAAACTCGGTTTTGAAAGTGAAGACGAGGCAATGGTATTTGTGGCTATATTTGATCGCCAGTGTGGAAACAGGAAGTCTGACCTTGAGGACATTTCGGATTACTTCGAATGTTCATCTCTCGATGTCATGCAGTATGTACCGGCAATAAACAATCTTGTGAAAAAAGGTTATCTCACCGTGGAAAACCGCAATGAGGCTCTCCTTACAAACAAGAATTTTCTGGTATGCCCCGACATTTTTTATGCCATTATTGAGGGCAGAGATGTTGAGCCTGTTGAAATAACCGAGAACATCGAATATGACCAGTTCGATTTCTGCGAGGCTGTCGGCAAGTTGGTGGAAGACAGGAGTGAATATCGCATCGAAACCAAGAAATTGTTCATCTGCGTTCAGAAACTCGAGGATGAATATGCAAAATTACCGCTCGTAGAGAATCTGAAAGGAGTTATCAACGATGTGGAAGATCGTACCCTTTTCTATGAGATGTGCAAAGATTTTGCAAGTGCAGCAAACACCAGCAAAAGGTTGCCGGAATCAGATTTTAACGACACGGTGAACGACATCTACGACAGGATTAAGAATCGCGCTGCCGTAAAGGGAGCCATCGTCAACTCCACCCATCCGCTGGTTAAGGCTGAACTCATCTGTCTTTCACGCGAAGACGAGATAAAACTTACCCGCAAAGGCATAGTGTTATTGTATGGAGAAAACAGCAATGCCGTACTTCCATCAAATAAAGCCGAGAACAGGTATGAGTTTGTCAATCTTGTGTACAACTTTATTATAGACACGCCTCGAAGACGCGGATTCAAGGCTCAGCACGAATTTTACATGAATATGAATCAGATTGAAGAGGAAAACATAGGACTCTCAATGGTTGCGAAAACAAGGACTCATCTTTCAGAAGACGTCAAAGCAAGAATCATATTCTACCTCACAGCCCGTGAAATGATAGATGGAGACACTTATTCCATTTCAGACATCTCGGATTTCTGCGAAAAGAGAGAAAGCGTTCAAATAATGAGTAGTTTAAAGAGAGGTGCTCATCCTTTGGTAAAAACAGGTATAGTTGAAGTGACCGGCGGAGGATATTACGAAGGTGCGCAGTTGCAACTTACCGACAAGGGCAAGGAAATTTTCCTTGAAGAAGATCTTGAACTCTTTGAGGAAAAGGTTGACGACAAAGACCTTATAAAGCCGGAGAAGATATATGAGAAACAGCTCTTCTTTGAAAGTTCTCTCGAGAAACAACTCTCAATACTTCGCGAAAGTCTGGAAGAGGAGAACTATCAGAAACTCTGCAAACGTCTTGGCGAAAACAAACTTCCCAATGGAGTGTCTATTCTCTTCTACGGCAAACCCGGAACAGGCAAGACAGAGACAGCGTTGCAGATAGCCAAGGCTACGGGCCGTGCCATAATGCACGTGGACATAAGCGCAACTAAGACCTGCTGGTTCGGCGAGAGCGAGAAACTCATCAAGGCGGTGTTCACAAAGTACAGACACCTCTGCAAGAAGAGCCAAATCAAGCCTATACTGCTCTTTAACGAGGCTGACGCAGTGTTCTCAAAGCGCAAAGACAGCACTTCAAGCAATGTGGCACAGACAGAAAATGCCATTCAGAACATCATTCTCGAAGAGATGGAGAAACTTGACGGCATTCTCATCGCCACCACCAACCTCGCAGATAACCTCGATCATGCGTTTGAGCGTCGTTTCCTCTTCAAAATCAAGTATGAGAACCCTTCACTTGAGGCAAAGATGAACATCTGGAAAGACAAGTTGCCGCTCCTCAAGGATGATGAAGCCAGGAAACTCGCATCAGAGTACGACTTCAGCGGCGGCCAGATAGACAACATCGTGCGCAAGTCCCTTATGGAAGAGGTTGTCAAAGGCAAGAAGCCAAATCTGTCCTCACTTATGGAAATGTGCGACAACGAGAAAATCGGTGGCAACGAAAAAACAAAAATAGGATTCTAAAATAATCAATACCATGCAACAAGTCATCACAAAAAACTTCCCCATCCTGCCTGACTATAAGCAGGATGGACTGAATCACCTCCTCAGCCGCAATCCCGCATTGCAATACCTCATCAACGCCCTCTGCCTCGAAATCGAGTAACCTTCTATGTAATTTGGCACAACCCCAACCTAATTTTGCCGTGAAATTAGAAGATTAAAAACAAAATTGTTGAAGGAGTGATATAATTTTTCACAGAAGAAATCGTAACTTTGTAACAAGATTTATTTAAACTTCATTTGATATGATAATCCTTCTTATTATTCTTGGAATCATAGCCCTGCTTGTAGTGTGGGTGATTTCCGTGCAGCGCAAACTTGTGAGTGGCGACGAACTTTGTCAAAACTCTATGAGCCAGATTGGCGTGCAGCAGCAGAGCCGTTGGGATGCAATCTCAACTCTCGCAGACCTTGTAAAGTCATACAACGAATTTGAGTACAAGACTCTCACCGATGTCATTGCCCAAAGAAAAGAGATAAACGGAAACAGCACAGCAGCCGAGGCAGACGCTCAGGAAGGAGCCCTCACAAAGGCTTTCAACCAGATAAAACTCGTGGCAGAACAGTATCCGGCCCTCAAATCCAACGAGAACTATGGCAAGATTATGGACAGCGTAAATACCTACGAAAATCAGGTTAGAACAAGCCGTATGGT
>JABUTT010000183.1 GCA_021443515.1 Bacteroidales bacterium | reverse complement strand
TTGAACTTTGCCGAGAGGACTCTTACTCTCGGTACGGCAGCGGCTCTTACGGCCCTACTCGTACTTGTTCCAAAATACACGGTGTGTGAAATGAGACCTAACGGAACGAGGGCCAATTCCTTCCCATCGGGCCACACTGCCACTGCGTTTATGGGAGCGGAACTTGTCCGTCTCGAATATGGTCCTGCATACGGAGCCTTTGCCTATATCGCTGCCACTGCTGTGGGCATAATGAGGCTTTACAACAACTGGCACTGGATTGGAGACGTGCTTGCAGGGGCTGGAGTAGGCATTCTTTCAGCGGAGGCCGCTTACTGGCTTCTGCCTTATACCTCGAAAATACTTCCCACCAAATGGAAATCGGGAACAGCGGACAGACAAAAGGTTGAATTAGCCCTTACGCCGTCCGCTGTATATTGTCCTTTGACCGCTTCTGCGGTACCTGCTCTTGGATTGGCCCTTAAATTTTAGATGCTGTTCAAGCAAATTTTAGAAGGCATATCCCACGTTTACATACAATGCTCCCGTGCCGTCCTGCTTGTAGAGAGGGCTGCGTTTCGTAAACATTGAAACAGGCAGACCGTACTCGACTGCGATGATGAAGTTTTCGTTCATGATGAAGCGGAGACCAGCACCGAATGTAATGTGGAATGAATCTGTTTTCCTTTCTTTATTGACGATAGGAACAGGAGAATCAGTCACAGAATAAAGAGGAGTGATGTCCCTGCCTCTTGTAACGATAGAGCCATCGCTGAAGATGTTGAGCGCGAATGCCATATTCTGCTTCAAACCCATGAACTTGACGAATCTCCAACGGAATTCTGCGATGTATGAACCCATATCCAGACCATAGTCACGGTTGCGCATCACACCACGAACTGTGCCGTAGCCGCCCATACCATCTCTCTCCACGGATTCACCCATTGTTGTAAGATATGGAAGAGCGTAGAATGGAGCGTTGTTGCCGAAGTTGCCTTCGTAGTTGAGGCGGTAGGCGAATGTGAGCACATCGTCAGGGATGATGCGGACATAGTGTCTGAATGTGAGGGAGTAACGATAGTACTGTATCTTGGATATGAAACTTGGAGCAAGAGTTACGTGAGCCTCTGCCCATATACCCCTTGAAGGTGCGCTTTCCTTGTCGCGGCTGTCGTAGCAGAGACCGAAACGGAAACCGCTTGCGAAACCTCCGTTTGCCTCTTCAGCGCTGATGACACCGGTTTTCTTGTAGATGTCAAAGAGAGTGGTCTGATCTTTAGGATAGAGGTCGCCTTCTTTCTTGCCCTTGTTGATATTGTCTATATCCACAGAAGCTATCTGCATGTATTTCACGAAGATACCTGCCTCCCAATAGAAGTTAGGAAGGATGGAACCGGTGAAGTCTGATGTGAGTTTATACTCGTTGCAGCTCATCTTGTAGAATGGAGAGAAGCCGTAGTCGATTTTAGCCTTGCCGTCAGCGATTCTCTGGTAGTCATAATAACTCTGGTAACCGTTGAAACCGAAGAAGTCGAATGCCTTGTCAAGATTTATACGTACAGCGGTACTCCACCTCACGCCCGGAATGAGTGTCCTGTTGTCGTGGCGAAGCTGGATGAGTTGCGAGCCCTTTGTGAAACGGGAATACTCAATGTGGCTTTTGCTGTTATAGTTAGGATAGGATGAACCGTCACCATAGTCGAAAATCTGGAGAATGGCACCATACTGGAAACCTTTGTCTCCATCGAATCCGAGGGCAGGAAGAGGTCCGAAATTAAGACCTGTCTTGACCGTGCTCTTCTCTTTCTTTTTGGTTGCCGTAGTATCTTTCTTTGCGAGAGGATTGGCGAATGCGCTTGAGCAAACAAGCATAAATGCCGTGGCAAGAAGAATAATTTTTTTCATATTGATGGTTTAAATTTTCGCAAATATACAATTTATTCTACATATAGCAGCAAACCTTTAAGATATTCTCCTTCAGGATGGTATATATTTACCGAATGGTCTGCAGGCTGGTTGAGGCGGTCAAGTATGCGGACTCGCCTTCCGACTTGGGCAGCTGCGGAGAAAATTGCGAGAGCAAAAGCCTCTTTGTCAACCACCTGTGAACAGCTGAAGGTGAAGACGAGTCCGCCTTTTGCCACCTTTGATATTGCAGCGGCATTCAACCTCTGATAGGCTCTGAGAGCATTCTTGAGGGCTCCGCGATGTTTTGCGAAGGCCGGTGGATCGACGATGATGAGGTCGTAACGGTCCTCGGGGGCGGCTTTCACAAATTCTATTGCATCGCAGCAGTGGCTCGTGTGTTTTGTGCAAGTTTTCTTGTCAAAGTTTAGTTCCACATTGCGATCTACCATAGTCATTGCCTTTGCCGAGCAATCGACCGAATCCACGAGACGCGCTCCCGAGGCAAGAGCATAGATCGAAAAACCTCCAGTGTAGCAGAAAAGGTTGAGTACGGATGCGTCTTTTGCATATTTTCCCACGAGACGGCGGTTCTCTCTTTGATCGAGGAAGAAGCCTGTCTTTTGGCCCTCAGTCCAGTTCACTATGAATTTGTGGCCGTTTTCAAGCACGGTCTGTTCGTCGTCGCTGAAGTCGGGGGCTTTGTAGAGATAGCCGTCTTTCAGTTCAAGTCCGGCCTTGAAAGGTGCCGTGTCGGAACTTTTGTCATATACTGCCTTGAGGTTTTTTCCATAAACCTTCCTGAGTGCGGCGCAGATTTCTTCACGAGCCTTGAACATTCCCGCAGAATGTGCCTGAAGCACGCATACTCCGTCATAATAGTCTATTATGAGACCCGGAAGATTGTCGCCTTCACCGTGAACGAGGCGGTAGCAGTTGGTTTCGGGGGAGGTTGTGAGCATCACCCTTTTTCGTACATCCAAGGCCTGAGAGAGACGGAATTGGAAAAAGTTGGGCCTCAGGGCTGAATCGTCAAATGACAGGATGCGAACAAGGATAGACCCTACCTGAAAATGCCCCGCTGCAAGAAAATCTCCGTTTGCGGAGAGAACCTCCACCAAATCTCCCTCATCGAGGGAATATTTTTCCCTCATCTGTTCTCCGTTGAGGCGGGCGTCGGCATTGAAACTCTTTCCGTCTATGCTTGCAACGGCTCCGGAAAAGACCCAGGGATGGAATCTCAGGAGGGAATCTTCCCTGCCTTTTCTTAACTGAATTACGTGGTTCATAGTGATAACCTGTATTTTTTGCTTCCTAAATTCGTGTATGTCGTGCCCTCGGGTTTGCATCTGAGGCGCTCCCAGGAGGTCATATCTATCTTAAATGTCTGTGGGGGAGTGGCGGCTTCTTCCCTGAAACCGAGTTTGCGATAGGCATCGCCTTCAGACCATTCAAGGTCGCAATAGGACATTATGTCGTCTGCATCCGGGTGGTCCTTCTTAAAGGCTTCGAGCATCTTTCCCATTCCTCCTGCAATTCTAAGGGAGGGCAGAGAGGCATAACGCACGAACTCGTAGGAATTGTATTGCTCTGAGTTTTTCAGCCAATGGCGAGGCTTCGAGAAGGATGCCACTGCAACCATTTCTCCCTTCACCTGACCCGATGTTCCCGGTCTTTCTATGAACATGCCGTAGAATGTTCCTGCGGCGCAATAGCCGAGACTATGGTGCTTCGCGAGGAAGTCTTTTGCCAGCGAAGGAGTGATTCTTTTCACCATGCAGTTCCTTGCAAAAAGGCTTTTGAAGTGACCGAGAACTGCATTTAGTCTCGCAAGATAAAGTTCGGGATTGTTTCGGTAGCGGTCTTCGGAAATGATTATGATTTGCGCCTTGCCGCCGCCTGACTTATCGCCTTCGCTCATAGCGCTGTTGCCCACCAATGCCTTACCTTCGGCTTTAAGCAGTGCGGTAACCTCTGCCTCTGCGGAGGTGTTTTTGTTCGGGATTATGGGGATAAGACACAAAAGAACCTCATTACCTTTAAGGTCTTGAAGACGTTCCAAGGTGGAATGAGGTCCAAATGTCAGTTCCGTTATCAAGGTCTTAGTCGATAACGTTCTTCATCATCTCGCGGATTTTTCCCTCGAGTTCTTCTGCAAGTTCAATGTTGTCTTCGAGGAATTTCTTCACGGCGTCACGGCCCTGTGCGAGTTTTGTTTCACCGTAACTGAACCAGCTTCCGCTCTTTTTTATGACTCCGAGTTCAACGCCGAGGTCAATGATTTCACCTATGTGGGAAATGCCTTCGCCGAATACGATATCAAATTCTGCCTTCTTGAAAGGAGGAGCCATCTTGTTCTTCACAATCTTCACTTTTACGCGGTTGCCGAGGGCCTCTTCTCCGTCCTTGATTTGAGTGGTCTTGCGAACATCTATGCGGACTGATGCGTAGAATTTGAGGGCGTTACCGCCGGTTGTGGTCTCAGGGTTGCCGAAAAGCACGCCGATTTTGTCACGCAACTGGTTGATGAAGATGCAGCAGGTGTTGGTTTTTGAGATATTGGCTGTGAGTTTGCGGAGCGCCTGGCTCATAAGGCGGGCGTGAAGACCCATCTTGCTGTCGCCCATCTCGCCTTCGATTTCTGCCTTTGGCGTGAGGGCAGCCACGGAGTCCACAACGATGATGTCGATTGCGCCGCTGCGGATGAGGTTGTCTGCAATCTCGAGAGCCTGCTCGCCATTGTCAGGCTGTGAAATGAAGAGGTTTTCGAGATCCACACCGAGATTTTTAGCGTAGGTACGGTCGAATGCGTGTTCTGCATCGATGAAGGCTGCGATTCCTCCGGCTTTCTGAGCCTGTGCGATTGCGTGGATTGCGAGCGTGGTCTTACCTGAAGACTCAGGTCCGTAGATTTCAATCACACGGCCTTTCGGATAGCCTCCGATGCCGAGAGCGTGGTCAAGCGCGATGCTTCCCGAAGGAATTACATTGTCGTCCTGAACCGGGGTGTCATTGAGTTTCATTATGGTTCCTTTGCCATAATCTTTCTCAATTTTGTCAATTGTTGCCTGAAGGGCTTTGAGCTTGGCAGCGTTGTCCTGATTTTTTTCTGTTGCCATATCTGTTTTTTTTTATTTCTGTCGATAATCGGTCAATTGTACAAATATAAGAAACTGTTTGAATTTAATTACAAAAAATCTTTATGTTTATTTTTGGTTTCTTTGTTTTCTCTGCTCAGTCATATAGTGCATAACTATACTCCTTCGCAGTCGAA
>JABUTT010000110.1 GCA_021443515.1 Bacteroidales bacterium | reverse complement strand
TTGTATCTCTAAATAATTTTTACAGTCTTCTTTCCCTGCAATTTTTACGAAATATTCTCCAAACGCTGTTTTTTGCGGGTTTTCGTGAGGGCAGAGAAAATCTTTTGTTATATTTGTTTGAAAATAACAACAAACACACACAAATTTATTCCTTGACAGGTTAATTTTCCGGAGGTCGGCTTGCAAGTGTTATTAACCAATAACTAAAAGACCTATATGAAAATTAAAAAGTTTATGTGTGCTCTTGCCTCGCTTCTTCTGGTGTGCATTACATCTTTAGGCGTGAGAGCACAATCATTGTCTGTATCGGGTACAGTCCTCGACCAGGCCGGTCAGCCGGTTTTTGGCGCTGCCATTATGGTCAAGGGAACCAACACAGGCGTTACATCCGATATGGATGGAACTTACACTATCAAGGTTGCCAACAAGAACGCAACCCTGCAGTGTCAACTCTATGGCTATGAGCCTCAGGAAGTGGCAATCAATGGTCGCTCCAAAGTTGACTTCACCCTCAAGGAAGATAGCGAAATGCTTGATGCAACAGTCGTTGTCGGTTACGGTACCCTTAAGAAAGCACAGCTTGTGGGTGCAGTGGAAACCCTTGATTCTGAAGCACTTGAAGGCCGTGTAAACGCTTCAGTAACACGTACTCTCCAGGGTCAGATTCCTGGCCTCAACATTATCCAGACTGACGGTAAACCAAACCACTCAGGACAGGTTTACATTCGTGGAAACAGCACTTCTTACAACCGCAGGGCTTCTATGACCAGCGCTACTGGCGCATCCGAGTCCATCGGTCAGGGTGGTTCCGCCCTCGTTCTCATCGACGGTGTTGAAGGTGACCTTTCAACTGTCAACCCTGAGGATATCGAAAGTGTATCAGTGCTCAAAGACGCTTCTTCAGCAGCGGTTTATGGTGCTCGTGGTAGCTATGGTGTTATTCTCGTGACCACAAAGCAGCCTTCAAAGGATAAAGTTTCTGTGACTTATTCAGGTTCCGTATCTGTAAAACAGCGTCTTATCAACTGGGAAGACAACTATGTTGATAATAGTTACATTTGGGCTGTCAACTTCGACGAATTCTACAAAGGTGACTCAGTGACTCCGACTGCACCGGGCAAGCAGGCTACAAAGATTAACAACCGTGGTGCTGCCTTCGATGACGCTTATCTTGCAGAACTCAAAAATCGTATGGAAAACGGCTATAAGGACATCTATGGCGTGGCTTCCAATGGCAGTTACATTTACTATGGTAATGTAAACTGGTATGACATATTCTACAAGAAGGCTAATGTTGCCCACACTCACAATGTCACTGTTCAGGGTTCTTCAGACCGCGTTTCTTGGTGGGTATCCGGCCGTTATTATGGACAGGACGGTATCTACAAAATTGGTAAGGAGAAATATGATCAGTTCAACCTCCGTGCAAAGGGTAAGATTAAAATTACAAAGTGGCTCACCTTCGATAACAATACATCAGTGTTCAAACGTGATTATTTCCAGCCTACGGGAGCAGTTCCTTCAGAGGCATCAGGAAATATTCTTCGTAACATCGAGCATCGTGGTCAGCCTCTCTATCCTATCTACAACCAGGATGGAACTTACACATTCTATGCAGCTGCAGTAGGTTATCAGTCATTTGTCCGCAACAGTTCTTACCAGAACAACGACAAACTTGATGTGATTACAACCAGCGCCCTCACCTTCGACATTATCAAGGAAGTCCTCCAGATTAAAGCGGACTACACTTATAAAGGCATCCGTTCAAAACAGGAGCGTATCAGCGACACAGTCGGCGGTTATGACTCTCCGGGCGCGCTTACTCTCTACAACACTTCAGCTTACAAGAGCGAGTGGCAGTATGACACAGACTACAATGCTACAAACGTAGTCCTCACTTGGACTCCTAAGATAAATGCAAACCACAACCTCAATATCGTTGCAGGTTGGAATGCTGAAAAGACAGTCTATCGTCGTCGTTATGAGACAGCAAAGGGTACATTCCTCAACACTGACTATCCTTCTTGGGACCTCTTCTATGTAGGAGAGAACATCCCTCGTGTAGAGGAAGGTGCTTCTTACAACAAGGCTATGATGGGTGCTTTTGCCCGTATCAACTACACTCTCTTCAATCGTTACATCATTGAAGTTGCCGGTCGTTATGACGGTTCTTCACTCTTCCCTAAGAAGTCTCAGTGGGGATTCTTCCCTTCAGCATCTGCGGGATGGCGTATCAGCGAGGAGCGTTGGATGCAGGGGGCAAAGAATTGGCTCAGCAACTTCAAGATTCGTGCGAACTTCGGTTCTCTTGGTAATGCTCAGATCAGCCCTTACAAGTTCATCTCGACAACTTCACTCGATTCTTCAAGCGCCCTCATCGATGGCAGCAAGTTCCAGTATCTTGCTATTCCTACAGAGGTTTCCGATAACCTTACCTGGGAAAAAGTCACCACTTGGGACGTAGGTGTCGATCTCGACTTCTTCCACAACCGTCTCAGCCTTTCTGCAGACTACTACAACCGTAACACCACAGACCTCTATTGTCAGGGTCCTGAACTTCCGGGTGTCCTCGGTCAGAGCACTCCAAAGGGTAATTTCGGCGCTCTCCGCACCAAAGGTTTTGAGGTAACTCTCGGTTGGAAAGATCAGGTTAATGTCGGTGGCAAGCCATTCAGTTACGGTATCAAGGCTTCTCTTTGGGACAGCCGCACCTGGGTTACTTCATACTACAATGAGTCAGGAAACATCCTTACTTACTATGAAGGCAAGGAACTCGGTGAAATCTGGGGCTTCCGCACAGACGGTATCTTCAAATCTAATGAAGAGGCCAACAACTGGGCTACAGACACATTCCACAAGAATGGTTCGAACTTCCGTGCATACGCCGGTGACCTTAAGTTCCTCGATATCGACGGTGACGGCGACATCAACTATGGAAAGGGTACGCTTGCAAGTCACGGTGACCTTGAGAGAATCGGAAACGAGACTCCACGCTACCAGTATGGTATCAACCTTGAGGCACGCTGGAACGGCATTGGTATAGCAATCTTCCTCCAGGGTGTAGGCCACAGAGATTGGTATCCTGACTGTGATTCAGGTTTCTTCTGGGGTATGTACAACCGTCCATATTCACAGATTTGGGACTGGCAACTCGGCGACAACCGCGCACAGGTCGATATGTCAACTGAGAACTGGGTAGTTACCAATGCCGACAAGAACCCTTACTGGACTCGTCCTGTGGGTTATTCGGCAAACCGTAACGTAGGTCCTCTCACAATGGCAAACGACCACTATCTCCAGAACGCCGCATATCTCCGTCTGAAGAATCTTACCATTGATTACAACTTCCCTAAGAAACTTCTCGACAGAGCAAAAATTGCAGCTGTAAAACTCTATATCAGCGGCGACAACCTTGCTACCTGGACTCCATTGAGCAAGTATGCAAAGAACTTCGACCCTGAGACAATCAGCAATGGTGACTCTGACTTCGATACCACAAGCGGTCTTTCAGGCTTGGGCCAGGGTTACAGTTATCCTATGCAGAGAACCTTTACTTTTGGTGTAAACTTAACATTCTAAAGGAGATCTAATTATGAAAAAATATATTTCAATAGCACTTTGCCTTGCAGCGCTTGCAGCAACATCTTGCAAAGATTTTCTGAATCAGCCTGTAGTGTCTTCAATCTCTTCCGAGAACCTCCTTTCAAATCAAAATGAAATGGAATTGGTTGCCAACTATATGATTGAAGCCCACATGCCTGAATACGATAATGTAGGTCTCGCTTCCGGCGACAGTTACTGCGACCTTTCGGCTACTAAATCACACAGGGATTTCTATCGTCCAAGTGTGAATATATCTTCAAAAGAAGGTGCCTGGGCTTCAGGTAACTGGTCTCTCATCCGTAGGGCAAACTACATCATTGCCAACATCGAAAGAGGCAGGGCCAATGTCACAAAAGATGTATTCTGTCACTTCAAGGGCCTTGGTTACTTCTGGAGGGCATACGGATACTATGCAAAGGTGACAACCTTCTCTGATGTTCCTTGGATTGACCACGTGATGAGAACTGACGACGAGGCTCTCTACGCAGCCCGCGACGACCGTGAACTTGTTATGCATCACGTCCTTGAGGACATCAACATCGCTTGCGACTCATTGAGCACCGCTGCCGCTTATTTCAAGACCAGCCGTGTCACTGTGAACAAGTATGTTGCCCTCGCATTCAAGGCTCGTCTTTGCCTCTATGAAGGAACTTATCGTAAATACCACAGCGTAAATCCTTCAACCCAGCAGCCTTGGAACAATAAGTATGAGACTGCAGAAGATTTCCTCAAAGAGGCAGTCAAGGCTTGCGAAGAGCTCATCAACTCAAAGAAGTTCTCTCTCCACAAGACTTATAAGGAACTCTTCACTTCAGAGGTTATCCCTACTGACGAGGTTATCTGGTCTTGCCAGTATTCATCTGCACTTCCTAAGTATCACGACCTTACATGGTATTTCAATTCAGCTACTTACGGTCAGATGTACTCTCCAACAGCCGCTTTCGTGAACCACTATCTCAAGACAGACGGAAAGCCGGTTCTTGACCACCACCTCACTCTTGCAAACATCTACACGGGACGCGACGGACGTATGGCTCAGACCATCCTTGCTCCGGGCCACACTTACGTGAACGGAACAAAGACTCTCCTGAAGACCCCCGATATGACTATGACAAGAACAGGTTATTGCTGGATTAAGTACAGCATTGAGGATGTGAACCACTACTCCAAGTCTCTCGACCCGACTTCTCTTCCTATCTTCCGTTATGGTGAGATTCTTCTCGCATACGCAGAGGCTAAGGCAGAACTCGGTCAGATGGACGAGACTGTTTGGAATCAGACAATCAAACTTCTCCGTGAAAGGGCAGGTGTGACCAGCATTTATCCGGGCTCGGCATCTTACGTTCAGGACCCTTGGCTCCAGCACTACTACAACAGTGTTTCTCCAAAGCCAATCAGCGACATTCTTCTTGAAATCCGTCGTGAAAGGGTTACAGAACTTGTATATGAGAACGGCAACAGGGTTTATGACCTCTATCGTTGGCATTGTGGTGATGTTATTTGCCGCAGTTGGGAAGGTATCTGGGTTGACAGTATGAACCCATTCACTTTCCAGGG
>JABUTT010000005.1 GCA_021443515.1 Bacteroidales bacterium | reverse complement strand
GCACCTCACAACCTGACCTCGGCAGAAAAACGCCCAAAATCGTCCGAGCTTAAGATCGCACCCACTCTGCAGGGCCTTCTATGGCACCTCACAACCTGACCTCGGCAGAAAAACGCCCAAAATCGTCCGAGCCTGTGAGTCCACATGCTATGCTTCGGTGAAAAAGTCGGTGCGACAACAACGAAGCATAAACAAAAAAAGACGACCTTCTCGGGTCGCCTTTTTTATTAAAGCCTCTTAGAAATTGCTCATGCAGTTTCATAGAAGGTGCTTGAAGGCTATTCAATGACCTACAAGCAACTTCTTAATAGTTGGTTTCGTGAATTTTGAAATAGCTCTGAGGATGTGCGCATACTGGGCAGAGAGCAGGAGCTTTCTTGCCTACGCAGATGTGACCGCAATTTGAGCATTCCCAAATCTGATCCTCGTCTTTTGAGAAAACGAGACCGCCCTTAACGTTCTCAAGAAGTTTGCGATAACGCTCTTCGTGCATCTTCTCAATTTTGGCAACAGCCTCAAAGAGAGCAGCGATTTTTGTAAAGCCTTCTTCTCTTGCTACCTGAGCGAAACCTGCATACATATCGGTCCACTCATAGTTTTCACCTGCGGCAGCTGCTGCAAGATTTTCCTCTGTTGCAGGGATTTCACCGCCATTAAGAAGCTTAAACCAGATTTTAGCATGCTCTTTTTCGTTATTTGCTGTCTGCTCAAAGAGTTCTGCAATCTGTACATAGCCATCCTTCTTTGCTTTTGATGCAAAATAAGTGTACTTGTTGCGAGCCTGTGACTCACCGGCAAATGCTGTCCAAAGATTTGCCTCTGTTTTACTACCTTTAAGTTCCATAATTTTGAGTTTTTTAATTTTTACTATTATTGACGCATCCGCGTGCGTATTCTACTGTAATTTCTATTCTCTTTTTGCGTGAAGATGGTGCATCATACATCACATTGGAGAATATCTTCTCACATATACTCCTAAGACCTCGTGCGCCCAAGCCCTTGTCTATGGCCGTATCCACTATGAGTTCCTTTACGCCATCTTCAAGGACGAGAGTCTGTCCGTCCATAGCAAACAAAGTCTCATACTGCTTCAGAATGGCATTTTTCGGCTCGGTAAGGATGCGCAAAAGGGCATCACGATCAAGTGCTTCAAGATAGGTCACAACAGGAATACGACCGATAATCTCCGGAATGAGTCCGTACTTGCGAAGGTCTGCAGACTCGACATACTTTATGAGATTCTTCTTGTCAATCCAATCGTTCTTGACAGTCTCAAAACCTATGACCTTGGTGTTCATTCGTCCCGCAATTATCTTCTCTATACCCTCAAAGGCTCCTCCGCAAATGAAGAGTATATTCTGGGTATTGACCTGAATGTATTCCTGGTCAGGATGCTTGCGACCACCCTTCGGCGGCACATTCACCACATTGCCTTCAAGAATCTTGAGAAGAGCCTGCTGAACACCTTCTCCTGCCACATCACGGGTTATTGAAGGATTGTCGCTCTTACGACCGATTTTATCAATCTCATCTATGAAGACTATACCTTTTTCGGCAAGTTCAAGGTCATAATCAGCTTCCTGAAGAAGCCTTACGAGAAGACTTTCAACATCCTCACCAACATAGCCTGCCTCGGTAAGCACAGTCGCATCGACTATTGTGAAAGGCACTCCGAGCATTTTGGCGATTGTCCTCGCAAGCAAGGTTTTGCCTGTGCCTGTAGGACCTACCATAAGGATATTCGACTTTTCAAGTTCCACCTCGGAAGAAGCTTCTATGACACCTGAAATGCTTGAAGCCTTTCTTCCTCCCATTGGAAGATTGTGACTGAGACGCTTGTAGTGGTTATACACTGCCACTGCAAGTTTTTTCTTCGCCTCGTCCTGACCTATTACATACTGGTCAAGGAAGGCCACCATATCCTTTGGCTTGCAATATTTTTCAGCCTTGCCTTCGAACTTGTCGGCATTGTCGGTCTTTTCCTTCCTGTCGAACTCCTCCTCAACAGCCATATAGTCGACTCCGAGAACATCTCCGCAATATTCATCCAGCATCTTGACGCACTCCGGACAAATGAGTCCCCCTGCAGGCCCCTCGATAAGACATACACAGTCGTGCTCGGGACGCCCGCAGAAAGAGCAGTATCTTGTGGATATATTCTTTGGCATTTATTTTCTGCTTTCTACTATCTTGTCTATCATTCCATAAGCCACAGCTTCTTTAGCCTTCATCCAGTAATCCCTTTCGGCATCTTTGCGGATTTTTGCAATACTCTGACGTGTATGGTGAGCAATGATAGAATAGAGTTCATCTTTGAGTTCAATTATCTGACGGGTGGCAATCTCAATATCGGTTGCCTGGCCCTGAGTGCCGCCAAGTGGCTGATGTATCATCACTCTCGAGTGTGGGAGTGCGGAACGCTTGCCCTTTGTGCCGGCACAGAGCAATACGGCACCCATAGATGCAGCCATACCTGTACATATTGTAGCGACGTCGCATCCAATCATCTGAATGGTGTCGTAGATTGCAAGGCCCGAATGTACATTGCCGCCCGGAGAGTTGATATAGAGCGAAATGTCGCTTGAACTTTCTGAAGAAAGGAAAAGCAACTGGGCCGTGATGATATTTGCGACATCATCATCGATAGGCACACCGAGGAAGATGATTCTCTCCATCATAAGGCGTGAGAATACGTCCATCTGGGCCACATTTCTCGTACGCTCCTCAATTATTGTAGGGTTGATGTAGGCGGAACGTGTATAGTCCGAGAGGACTGATGAGGACACACCTGCATTGCAACGTGCGAATTTTTCGAAATCTGACATATTATTCATTTGCGAGTTCGTTGAATTTATCGAGAGAAATGGTTTTGCTTACAAGACTTATATGCTTCTTGACCTCGGTAATTGCCTTGTCATCACGCACGGCCTCCTGAATCCTATAGGACATCTTTTCGTCTGCGAGAATACTCTGGGCGTATGAATTGAGCTGCTCCTCAGGAACATTGTTCATTCCGTACATTGCGAACTGGTAGGAAGCGTAGCCCCTTGCTGAAGCCTCATATTCCTCTTTTGTGACCTTAATCTCATATTTAGTGAATATATAGTCACGAACGAGATCCCACTTGAAGCTCTCGATGTACTTAGGAAGGTCTTTTTCAAGGTCCTCATCGCTGATTTTTTCATCATTCTGACGGATGAGTTTCTTGATGAAATTCTCAGGGACCTTTACATCTGCCTTGTCGATGAGGTAGTCGCGAATGTCATCATTGAGGACACCCTGGGCGCGTGACTCATAGTCGTTGCCAAGGATTTCGGTAACCTTTGCTGTGAATTCCTCATCGGTTTTGACCACGTCCTTGCCAAAAATCTTGTCATAAGACTCCACTGTGCGAGGAGCAGGGCCGAAAGTCTGAACGCTCTTCACAGTTACATTCCAAACTGCAGGAATGTTTGCAAGATTTGCTTTCTCCACTTTGAGAAGGGCTGCACGGTCACTCTCGTTAGGGAATGCTTCGGCAACATTTACATCGAATGAAGCGCCTTTCTTGACTCCAAGGAACTGAGGTTTTGCTGCAGGAGCAACGCTGCGGAGAGCTACGTATGTACCCTCAACTCTTTCTTCTCCTGCAACGAAATCTACTGTCAGGAAGTCGTTCTCGCCTGCCTTTGCGGTGTCAACAAGTTCGCCATACTGCGAAAGAATCTGGTCCTCACGCTCCTTGATGGCAGCTTTGGTCTTTGTAATCTTATAGGAAGTCACCTTGTCGTCTGCCTCTGAAAGTTCGAATGAAATCTCAGGACGGAGACCTATTTCGAAGCAGAATGTAAACTCCTTGTCGGTCTGGAAATCAAACCTTGGGGTTGCGTCTGAAGCGAGAGGCTCTCCAATTATATTGTATTTCTTCGCTCTGAGATGTCCTTCAAGTGCCTCAGGGAGTATTGAGTTCACTGCATCTATCATAGCCCTCTCGCCATAGAGTTTTTCAATGAGGGCAGGAGGAACCATTCCTTTGCGGAAACCTTTTAATTCTGTATTGCGACGATAATCGGCAAGTTTCTTCTTGCGAACCGGGGCATAATCTTCTTCTGTAAGATTGATGTCAATCTGGAGGTGAAGTTCTCCAAGCTGTTTTTCTGATATTTTCATTTCTTAGTTTGTTTTATTTGTATTCTCGATTTAGGATAGACAATTCTGCCGTGATAAAAATCTTCAAGGTATTTTTTCAGGCGCGCCTTTATCATCATCAGTTCTTCAATTGAAATCTGTGCCTCATCAAACTGGCCTTCCTGCAACTTGTGATGTACAATACCATCCACAAATTCAGAAATGCTTTCTGAGGAGTAACTCTTGAGAGTGCGGGAAGCCGCCTCGATAGAGTCACAGATATGCACAATCACCTGCTCCTTGGTTTTAGGTCTCGGACCCGGATAAGAGAACGACGAGATATCCGCAGGGTCCCCTCCCTCGTTCACATATTTTGTGAAGAAGTAGCCTGTTGTGGATGTTCCGTGATGAGTCGAAATAAAATCGGCGACGATTGATGGAAGACGATATTTTTTAGCAAGCGCAAGTCCATCGGTCACGTGACGGACAATGGCTGCAGAACTTTGCTTACAAGTCATTTGGTCATGGTAGGTCGAACCGCTGGAAGGAGCGTTTTCTATGAAACACTGAGGATTGACCATTTTTCCTATGTCGTGGTAAAGCGCTCCGGCCCTGACAAGAGAAACATCCGCTCCTATCGTCTGGGCAATGTCGGCAGAAAGATTCATAACCTGCATTGAGTGCTGGAATGTGCCGCTCGCAAGAGTCTGAAGTTCTTTGAGCACAGGCTGGTTCGTGTCGCAAAGGTCATCAAGCCTTGTGGATGAAACCAACGAGAATATCCTCTCAAAAAGATAGACAAGAGGATAGACAAATACCATGACGACAGATGAGATTGCCATTTCAAGGAAGTCTCTGCCCTTGATGGTCAGGTCAGACACAAGACTGAGGCTTACATAGGACACACTCATCACCAAGAACACCGCCATTGCCAGGAGGAACTGTCTGTACCCTTTCTTGAGACTCTGGAAGAGATAGACGGCGCTGCATCCTGCCAAGGCAAATATCGTATAGTCCTGAACTCCGTCAGTAAAGAAGAAAAGAATCGGAGTGAGGGCCACGAGATAGA
>JABUTT010000002.1 GCA_021443515.1 Bacteroidales bacterium | reverse complement strand
GACACCGGATTCTATGTGACATCATCTACCGAGCCTCTCCAGCCTCTTGGAAGCATACTTTCTACTTGCGTTCTTGACGGAGTTGCCGGTTACAGATATTATGACGGTACGTCAATGGCTTGTCCTACAGTAGCCGGAGTTGCTGCTCTCGGACTTTCATACGCAGCAAAACTCAAGAAGCATTTCACGGCGGACGAGTTCAGGACTTTGCTCAAGGAAACTTCCCATAACATAGACAACTACCTCACAGGGGAAAAGTTGTACTATTACAACCACACCTCTCAGGGAGCATCTGCCACGAGAATGGATCTTTCCTGCTATAAGGGAAAAATGGGACGACTCGTGGATGCTGGAAATCTTCTCGCTGCAATTTCCGGAGCAGGTCTTCCTATAATCTTGCCTAACTTTTATCTTGCCCCGGGCCAGAGTGAGGTCTATGACCTCTCTATGAGTTTCGGGGAGACTGCTTCCTTCAGCGCGACTTCGGGTGATGCTGCGATAGTATCGGTAGAGGTAAATGGCAGCCTTCTTATTATTAAAGGTATAGCAGAAGGCCTTACAACCCTTACTGTCAATGCTTCAGGCGTTGAAAAGACGGTAAATGTCATAGTCAGAAAGAACTCAAATTCGAACGGATGGTTGTAGTATGGTGTTAAAGTCCCTCATACTCTCCTGCCTTGTGGTACTCCACAGCGGTTTTATCGCTGCTGAGGAGGTTCTGCGCTTTGAAAAAAGGAGTGCGGACCTTGGAAATATAACCGACACTGCAGGGGTAGTTAAAGAGGTTTTTACTTTCACAAATACCTCTTCATCGGAGATTGCCTTACAAATTGAAACTTCGTGCAGCTGTCTCAAGGCAGAAAGCAGCGCTGAAAGGGTTATTCCGGGGGGAGAAGGCACCATAACACTTACATTTAATCCCTATCATACAGTAGGCAAGGTGGACCTCAGGGCAATGGTCTACGTTCTTGGCAAAGAAAGGTCTCCATATATTCTCGATTTGAGTGCAAATGTGATTAAAACCGACCCTTGGGACTACCTTCCCGTGAGGATAGGACCGCTTGCATTGAAAAGGGATGAAGTGAGTTTCCCTATGGGAGAAAAGGCCCTGAGAGTGCTTTGCGCCAATACTTCAGATAAACCTATCGAGCCTGTTGTCCAAATGGTTCCGTCATGGCTTGAAGCAAAATTTACCCCTTCTGTCATCCCTCCCGGAGAGGAAGCGGACCTGGTCTTAAAACTCCGTTCAAGCGGAGAAAAAACAGCCTTTCCAATAAAAGTCGGAGGTAGCATAGGTTTGATAAAAGTGTTAATTTTTTAATAATTTTGAACAATGTATCATTTTTTTCGTATATTTGCCGTCACAGTAGTAGTTGTTATTGCCTTCATTTCATGCAAAAAGAAGCCTGAAACAACCCCTCCGGACCTCCCGATAACCTACGCCAATATAAGCGGAATATGGGAATTAAAGACGTGGAAGGGGACTTCGTTACCAAAAGACAGCTGGTGCTATATAGAATTTTCAAGGGGTGATCACACCTTTGTAATGCACCAGAATCTTGACAGCATGTATGACAGGGTATTGACAGGCACTTATACCATAACCCGGGATGAATACGAAAATTACATCATTAAAGGAACATACGATTGGGGAAAGGGAGCCTGGGCTAACAGTTATTATGTGACAGATATGGTATATGATGGGTCAAGTATGAAGTGGACATCCACAAATGATGATTCAGATGTAAGCATATACGCCCGTATAGAAGAGATGCCAAAGTTTGAGTGATACACAAACTAACTATAAAATTTTAATTATGAAAAGATTTATTACTTTTCTGTTGACCACAGTATTCTGTGGTGTGATGGTGGTAGGAGTTTCTTCCTGCCGTGATGAAGCCCTCTATTCAAGAGTTGATACAATTGAAAAGAAGTTGGCTGAACTTGAAAAAACCGTGTCTGATCACGCAAAGACAATTTACACTCTTCTTTCAAATGACATGATTAAGAGTGTCGTTGCACAGCCGGACGGTTCTTACACTATTACTTTCCTCAAGAGCGACCCTGTAGTCATTAAACCGGGCAAAGACGGCGTTGACGGAAAACCTGGTAAAGATGGCGTTACTCCTGTAATTTCTGTTGCTCAGGACACTGATGGTAACTGGTACTGGAAGTGTAATGGCGAATGGCTCCTCGACGGCAACGGCAACAAGGTTCGCGCTAATGGCAAAGACGGCGATGACGGTGCTCCTGGTGCTCCTGGTGCTCCTGGTGCTCCTGGTGCTCCTGGTGCTGACGGAAAACCTGGTGCTGACGGTGCTCCTGGTCAGGATGGTAAAGATGGTATTACTCCTCAATTCAAGATTGCTGACGGCAAATGGTTCGTTTCGATTGACGAAGGCGCTACCTGGAAAGAACTTGGTCAGGCTACCGGCGACAAGGGCGAAGATGGGGATTCATTCTTCTCATCAGTTGATACTTCAAACCCTGACTATGTAGCATTCACCCTTTCTGACGGTACTGTCATCAATGTTGCAAGATATAACGCATTCTCAATCGGAGAAGGTGTGGCAGATGTTCCTGTAGAGTGTGAAGCTTATGGACAGACTGAAATTGCTATCAATCTTCCTTCAGACATCACTTCAGCAAACTATGGTGCTTTGAAGGCAAGAATCGATTATGATGGTGGTTCTGCAGTTGACGTTGTTACTCGTTCTATCGCTCCTTGGGATGTTGAACTCGTTCCTCCTACTTTCGCTGCTGACGGCGCTTGCAATAACGATGCAAAGGCAATCGTGACTCCTAATGCAGCTGTTGCCGGATCTACAGTCCTTCTCGAGATTTCTTTCGTTAAGAAGGATGGTACTACTCTCACAGCTTCTCAGATTCTTACTGCAGTTATTCCACCTGCTGTTAAATGGGAGATTTCTAATATCGGTCTTTACACTCTTGATGTAGTTTGCGAGCCTACATACAGGTGCGAGTCTTACACTGCTACAATCTGGTCTATCGCTGAGGATTCAGCATTTGATGTAGGTCCTCAGGGAACAAAGCAGATTGACTATGAGGCAATGACTGCCGCTACCGTAAAATCTTTCAATGAGTCTCTTACTCCTGCTGCAGGCAATCAGGCATATTTGATTTCAACAGCCGCTCACACTTACAGCGAGCAGGATCTCATTAAGAATACTCCTTATGATTCAAACGAGTGCCAAGGCTTCGGCGACTTCTATAGCGGAAAGGCTCCTTATGTAGTATATGTAGTGTGGAAAGATATTGACGGCAATGTCGGTAGCGAATACAGAGAGGTAACTCCTCAGTATGCTTCTTGCGGTCTTACTGCAACAATCACTCCTGGTGCTTGCACTTACAGTTCAATTTCTGCAACTATCGAGGCTCCTGGTGCGGCAAAGATCGTTTACTATTATCAGGACAAAGCTGTAGGTGTTCCTTCATTCAACGCAAATAATAAGGCTGCAAAACCTGAAATCTACGATGGTCCTATCAACTTCTCTACAGGCGACATCCACCTTTCTCCAAACAACACCTACTATGTAGTTGCTATGCCTATCGACGCTACAGGTAAGGTTGGTGCCTTCGCTTCTGTTGCCATCAACACTCCTGCTGTCACTGCTGACGGTTCAGCTGTTGTTACAGGCGCAGCATTCCAGCCTCAGACTACAAGAGAGGCTATCACTTGCACAATCTCTCTTCCTGCAGGCGCACAGGCTATCCGCACTTACGCTGCAAATTCAGAGGATTTTGCAACTGAAACAGATGGAGATGTTACAGCTATTCTCATTGACCCATATTGGTCAGGCTCACGCAGGGAAACTGCCGTTTCGGGCGCTTCTTGCGATGTAACCTTCCCAATCTCAAAGGTCGGCAATGTTTGGAAACCACAGTGGGGCTTCTGGGCAAGCGTTCAGGATGCTGACGGCAAGTGGGGTCCTGCTCAGAACCTTGCAGCTTGGGCTCAGGGTGCTGAGGACAAAACCGACAAGACCATCTTCCAGACAGTTGCAACAGAAGAAATCGTAGTTCCTATTGAATTCGACAGCCAGGCACAGGTTCTCGTGATGGGTGGTGAACCTACTCCAACATCTTTCCCTGCAAACTTCATTATTGTTCCGGGCGAAGGCGAAACTGTAGAAACTCTCCGTGTATTCTGGGCTGAGGTTAGCGAGCAGGAATTCATCTACGATTGTACAGGAAAAACAATCAGAGAACTTATTTCTGATGAGCATCTTGCTAAGTACTGGAATGAATATCCTATTACAGGCTCAACTGTAAATGTTGAACTTGCCGGTGTTCCGAAACATGACTATGTATGCCTTGCAGCAGTTATCAATTCTGAGGGTCACTTCACAGAGCCATTCAATGCAGGTGCAACAATTATGGGTGTTGAGGAACCAGATGAGTACTTCACATACACAATTACCAAGACTATGGCTGGCGAAACGATAACCATTACCAATGACATTCCTATTTGGGTAACTATGCCTGAGGATGAACAGCCTCAAGGACTTTGGAGCGGTACTGCAAGTATCGATCTTTCAGTGACTAAAGCTCCAAATGGAACGGAATCTATGGATCTCGCTTATGGCGCAAAACCAAGTGATTTTAATGTAGTTTACCTTATGAGGGTACCAGTTTCTCTTGGTGCTGCTAATGCTACTGAAGCTGCAGCTTTAGCAAAGGCGGCATTTGAGGAGTGTATTGATCCGGTTGCTCTTAAGACAATTAAATATACCTCAACAAATGGAGTTATGTTTGGTCAATACGGAGCATATTGGTCAGCGACTGGCGGAACTCAGTCATTGATGAAGAATATTTATAATAATATGTCTTATTTTGTATTCGTCATTGTTGACAAGTCCGGACAATGCAATATGAAGTACTGGTATGATGTTCAGGCAGGTATTGCTTCAGGCGACAAAACAATGCACACTTTCTAAAATCCTCTGAGATTTACATATCAATTATCGGGACGGAATTTCCGCCCCGATTTTTGTTTTTCTGCCGAGGTCAGTTTGCGATGTGCCACAGAAGGGCCTGCAGAGGGGGTGCGGTTTTGAGCTCGGACGTTTTTGGGCGTTTTTCGTCCGAGGTCAGTTTGCGATGTGCCACAGAATGGCCTGCAGCGTGGGTGCGGTCTTGAGCTCGGACGATTTTGGGCGTTTTTCGTCCGAGGTCAGTTTGCGATGTGCCACAGAA
>JABUTT010000125.1 GCA_021443515.1 Bacteroidales bacterium | reverse complement strand
TCGCAGAATTCTGGATAATCCTTGTAATTTTCAAGTTTTTCGCGACCTTCCTCAGTGTTGATAACGCTGCCAAGAGAGTACTCGGCAAATTTAGAGAGAATCAGAGGCACTGCAAAGAAAGCTCTTGGATGAAGGCTGGTAAAGGCCTCGCTGAGGGTCCTTGGAATTGGAGGAAGAGCGAGAACGCACAGAGACATTCCGATACAAAGAGGTGTAAGCATATCCACGGTCAGACCGAAAATATGTGCAAACGGCAAAACTGTAAGATGATTCTCGCCCGGATACATCGGGAAAGCCATCTTTACAAGTTCCACATTGGCGCTGAAATTCCTAACCTGAAGCATCACACCCTTAGGATTTCCAGTACTTCCGGATGTGTACATTATTGCACATATATCGTCCATACCGGATATTACCGGCTTGAAATCTTCTTTTGAAAATGTCGGATATGCCCTGTCAAAGTCATCATACCTTGCCTCATAAAGTTCTGCAAAACCATTTCGTGAAGCCAAAACGGTCTGGCTGTGAATATCAATTGCAGCAATCAGGTTTGGCATAGAGTCAAAGTCCATATTGCCGAAAATATCCTTCTCGGTGTAAAGTATCCTGCTTTCAGAATGATTGGTAAGAGACTGTATGTCAGACGGCGTGAAACCGTTAAAGAGTTGCACACTCACATATCCGCCCGTAACCGAGGCCATAAAGGTGCTCGCCCAATTGCTGCTGCTTCTGGCATTGACAGCCACCATTTCTCCCTTTTTGAGTCCAGCCTTGGCCCATACCCTGTGCAATACGCTGATTTCACGCGCAAGGCCGCCGTATGTCCAACCTTCTTTTCCAAACTCAAACAAGGCCTTGTTATCCCAGTTTTCGATGGTTGCCGAATAGAATGATTCGATAAAGTTCTTTTTAGTGTAGTCTTTCATTGTTTTTTGGTTTTTGGTTTTACATCCACAAGAAGTTTTTTATGTCTTCCTGTGTTGACACTGCAAAGATATTGCATATTACCACCACTAAAAAGGTCTAAAAAAATCGAATTTTGTTCTATTTTAATCTTTTTTATATTTTTACAGCCCTATTTATATTATAGGTATCTATATTTTTGTTCGTTTTTTCCACCGTCAACCACTCAAATACACAAATAATAACCCCTCTGAAAGAAGATGTTCCAGAGGGGTCTATTATGATCTGTTTAAGAATAATCAGCTTGGAAAGCTATCTACTACGCTGAGCAGAGAGCCATCTTTCGAGAGTCTGCTCAAAGTAAGGGCGTGCGTATGAGAATTTGTCATTTCCCTTGCCCACATATTTCTCGCTGCTGAAGCCCCATCCGTGGCCGCCCGTAGGGAAAATATGCATCTCCGACGGCACTTTGAACTTAAGAAGTTGCTGATAGTACATCAGGCTGTTCTCTGCAGGTACGGTCTTGTCGTCTTCGCAAAGCACGATATAGGTAGGAGGGGTGTTTGCATTCACCATGTTCTGAAGAGAATATATCTCCTTGAGCCTGTCCCATTCCCTCTGCGCCTGCTCATACTCGTCCACGAGTTTGTTGCGATCCTTCCAGACAGCATCCTTGCCGAGAAGGTTGGCCCTGGTGCCGTTATGGGTGAGAGGGCGATGGATTGTTATGACCGGATACACAAGGACAGAGAAGTCCGGACGGGTGATTTCATCCTTGAAAAGAGTGGACGCACTGGCTGCAAGATGACCTCCGGCAGAGAAGCCCATCACGCCAATCTGATTGATTTTCCACTCGGCAGCATGCGCACGACAATAACGGAAAGCATTCTGCACATCATTTAGAGGTACCCTCCAATGTCCGTTAGGCATACGATATTTAACAACGCAGACAGTTATGCCACGTGCGAGCATCCATTCGGCCACATAGACACCCTCGTTGAAACTTGACACGTATTTGTAACCGCCACCCGGGCAGACAATGACCATCTGGCCGTTTGGTTTCTTGGGGAAATACAAATCGATGCGAGCATTATCGCTTATATTGCCAAGATTACCCGTTTCGGTGAGAGTTTCGTCTCCACTGAGACCATTGGACTCGATTGGTCCTCCAGCAATGCCTTCGTTGACGCTCTGTCCCTGAGGATAGAGCAGAAGGGTTTGGTTTGGACGAAGTTTTGTCTTAGGTTCCTGGGCTGATGCAGTTGATGTCGATGCGCTAAGTATGGCAGCAATCACAGCCCCGAAAAAAATCTTTTTCATATCTGTCATTATTTTGTGACTGCTCGGACGGATAGACCAGAACAACAGCTGTAGCTCCTGAGGTATGGATCATAATCTGTCGAAAAGAAGTAGATGCAATACGCGTAACTCGGGTACTCGCGGGTTGATGACCAGTAGTAGCCCGACTTTCCTACAAACTCGTTGAGTTCCGTGCCATAACGATAAGCCGCAGCAGGCAGGAAGATACTTTTGTCATTCTTACCGGTGACGATGTAGCCGTTTACATTCTTACCGCCTGCATCCCTCTTGGTAGTCCAAGTCCATTCGCAGTTGTTAAGAAGTTCATTCATTTCAGTATAGGTAGGAGTGCGCCATTTGTTTCCCCAAACAGCAGTGGCAGGGTCATCACCTGCCTCAAGGGTTTTGAGACCATCTTTTCCATTATACTTTTTCATACCAAAGTTTGTATAGTCGCCGCCGTCATAGATTCCCCACTTATAGGTATTCCAGGTGTAGTCTTTTTTTTCTTCGGTCTCGCCCCAGGCAAAATATGAGCCGTAGTCTGTCTCGCTCTTGGCGCCCACATTCCAGCTTGCCCACTTCGTGCCGCTCGGCAGACCTAGGTCAACGGCTTCAACGCCGCCGGAAAGGTCACGCTCAGGATGAGGATTGGTGACGGCACGGACAGTTCGGCCATAGTAACGGGAGTTGGTGAAAGTCCGGCTGTGCCAATCATCCGAAGAAATGAATAAGCTATACACACAATCTGGTCTGGAATAACGCGAGGATGACCAATAGTAGCCGTACTGGCCGGGATTCACGAGCCCCCCCGAAGCCATCCATTCGGCCGCTTTCGGCAGGAAAATGGTTTTCCCTTCAAAACCTTTAACCTTGCTGGTAACAGTGTAACCATTTACCCCATTCTTAGCAGTCTCTTTCCACTCGCATTTCGTTTCATCCAACAGTTCTTTGATTTCATCACCGGTAGGTGTGCGCCACTTGCTGCCCCATGCGACGGTGGCAGGGTCATCCTCCGGCTCAAGGGTGGTAAGACCGTCTTTGGTATTGTACTTGGTCATACCATAGTCCGGAGCAGAATCTGTTTCTTTTCCCCATTTGTAGGTGTCCCAAGAGTATTCTGTCTTCTCGGCAGTCTCGCCCCAGGCAAAGTACTGGCCAAAATCGGTCTCGCTCTTGGCGCCCACATTCCAGCTTGCCCAGTCAACGCTCAGGCCAAGGTCAACTATATCAGCTACAGGGGCTGAGTTGAAGGACTGAGTACAGGTAATGGTTTTACTGATATCCTTGCAGGTGACTGTAACGGTCGCACTTACAGCAGCCGCTGTCTTATTCTCCTCCCTGGGAGCAACCATAACATAAGAACCTAAGTATGGGATAGTGAGAATCCAATTGGTTTCATCCGATATCTTCGCAGTCCATTCGTGGCTGGCGGTTACATTTATGGACTGAGCGCCAGTGTCGTTCCATGTCCAACTTAGTTCGGTAGGGGTAACTTCAAGAGAAGCAGGTTCATCCTTAGGATCTTCCGTAGGGTTGTCCTTATTGCAGGAAACTGTCAGAATCATTGCGCACGCAGCGCAGAGGAAAAACAAGTTCTTTTTCATATATGGGTCAGTTTTATCGTTCTCGCTAATATATTACCTTACAATAAGTAACACGCAAATATAATGAAATTATAATGAAAATCTAATACATTAATCCAAAACTCCATAAAGGAAGGAAGTTTTCTGTGGCATATTCAATGTCATCACGTACTACAAATGCATTCGCCGTATTTTTAATCTGTCTCTTGCCTTTCTTTTTGCCACCGACCTCAAAGGTATATCCGGAAATCTCAAAATCAGACACTTTAGAAGACGTTACAAGTTGGGTAAGACGTGTCTGATTGTAGAAAAAAGTCTCTCGTACATTGCCGACATTGGCATTCTCAGAAGAAAGGGCATATATAAGATTGGTATTGTCAAGATACACTTTCTCAGTTTTTCCCAAGCCTCTCAACCCTCCGGTCTTATCACGCAACTGCCCTATCATCCCCGCTTTTTCCATATATACCAAGAATGTAGAAATATCATTGCGACTAACCTTCAACTCGTTAGCAAGACCTGTAGCCTCCGGTTTATATGGAACATTACTCGCAATGATGCCAAGCATTCGGTGAAGTTTCTTCCCAGTTGCAGGTGTCATATTGGCAAAATGAGGAATGTCGTTCTCCATTGTAAATTGTATAACCTGCTGAATTCTTTGCTGAAAATATCCTTCCTTGGAAAACGGATAGTAACCCTCGCGCAGATAATGGTTAAACAATGGCAAAGGATGAATCAGTCCATCAATCTGCACATTGCCTTTCAACACATCATCAAAAGTTCTGACCGAAGATTTAATGCCATGGAACATCTCTAGATACTCCCGAAAAGAGAGCCCCTGCATCTGGAAAAGAAGCACACGACGACTGAGATCCGCTTCCCCATCTATAATGTCAAGTATTGAGGACCCCGTGAAGAATACATGCAATTCGGGATGACTGTCATATATCTGCTTCAGTTCTATCGACCAGTTGTCATACTTGTGTACCTCATCAATATACATCCACTGACCACCCTCACGAACGAACTGTGATGCAGTTTCCCAAAGTGTATGGTTGAGGAAATAAGTATTATCTGCAGAAACATAGATGCTCTTTGCCTTAACTTCATCGGGTTGCTCCTTGATATGCTGAAGTACCATTGTTGACTTTCCAACACCACGAGGCCCCATCAGACCCACAAGACGGGCTTCCCAAGGCAACTTGTCATACATATATCGCTTGAAGTCTAATGATATCTGACTCAGTTGTTCCTGCATAAAATTCACGAGTGTTATATCCATTTTATATATTGTTTTTTTGATTATTGCACTATAGAAAGTGCATATTATACTTAAAAATGCATCTTTTGTGGTGCAAATTTAAATGAAATAAATCTCTTCTCAAAATTTATTTGACCTTCCCTATTGTACATAATTATTCCGATTGACCCCTTATAATTATAAAAATTGACCCCC
>JABUTT010000006.1 GCA_021443515.1 Bacteroidales bacterium | reverse complement strand
GAACCCGAATCCGGGAAATCCTGACCAGCCGGGAAGCCCTGCAGACCCAAATCCGGGAACCGATAATCCAAATGCCGGAAATAACGGAAATGGTAATTCCGGAAATAACGGCAATGGCAATGGCAACGGAAATGGAAATAACGGCAACAACGGTAACAATGGCAACGGCAACGGCAACAACGGGAATAACGGCAACCAT
This sequence comes from Bacteroidales bacterium, assembly GCA_021443515.1. GTDB lineage: Bacteria > Bacteroidota > Bacteroidia > Bacteroidales > UBA932 > Cryptobacteroides. The sequence continues at coordinate 5,175 of JABUTT010000006.1, read as the reverse complement.
GGCAATAACGGAAACAATGGCGGAGGCCCTGCGAACCCGAATCCGGGAAATCCTGACCAGCCTGGAAGCCCTGCAGACCCTAATCCTGGAACCGATAATCCAAATGCCGGCAACAACGGCAATAACGGCAACAATGGCAACGGTAACGGAAATGGCAAAGGTAATAACGGCAATGGAAATGGTAATTCCGGAAATAACGGCAACAATGGCAATGGAAATAACGGAAATAACGGAAACAATGGCAATGGCAAGACGAGTGTAACATCAAGGAACAGGCCTTCATCAGGTTATACGAGAACAACAACTTCAACAGGCTCATCAACCAAGACATCGTCAACTGCTACCGTTCCGACGAGAAACTCCTCAAGCAATTCCACAAAGACATCTTCTACCACATCAAGCACAAGATCATCTTCAAGTGGCACAACGACAAGAACTTCATCGTCTAATGGCAGTAGCTCGAGAACATCGTCGTCAGGAACCACCACAAGGACTTCTTCAAGCAGCTCTAAGAGCTCTTCTTCAAGTTCTTCAACAAGAAGCTCAAGCACCTCAAAGAGTAGCAGCAGTTCAACAAGGTCATCTTCAAGTACACCTTCAAGAACATCAAGCAGTTCAAGTAGTTCTTCAAGCTCATCATCTTCAAGTTCTTCAAGTTCTTCAAGGTCGTCGAGCAGCTCATCTTCATCAAGTAGTTCTTCAAGCAGTTCTTCAAGTAGTTCTTCAAGCAGCAGAACAGGCTCTGTAAAGAGGTAAGACATTGAATTATGGAAATTAGACCCCTTAAAATAAGCGGAATATCATCCCATCGCCCCATAATCATAGCTGGGCCATGCAGCGCAGAGAGTCGTGAACAAGTTTTGGAAACGGCAACGGCTCTCTCGGCTTCGGGGGTAAAGATATTCCGTGCAGGAATTTGGAAACCAAGGACAAAACCGGGCGGATTTGAAGGGGTTGGCACTGCGGGCCTTGAGTGGCTGAAGGAAGTGAAGGAAAAGACCGGTATGCTGGTCGCAACAGAGGTGGCCACTCCCCTTCACGTAACAGAATGTTTGAAAGCAGGTATTGACTTATTATGGATTGGCGCGAGGACCGTTGCCAATCCTTTTGCTATGCAGGAGATTGCCGAGGCGCTTGCGGGGCACGACATTCCGGTTTTGGTGAAGAATCCGGTGAATCCGGACATTGAACTCTGGTGTGGAGGTCTTCAGAGGCTGCTCAATGTGGGCATAACCAATATAGGCGTTATTCATCGCGGTTTCAGTTCTTCCGACAAGTCTCTATACAGAAATGCCCCTCTATGGTCAATCCCTATTGAGATGAAGCGTCGTTTCCCGGAACTTACGATAATATGCGACCCGAGCCATATCGGAGGCAAGAGAGACCTTGTCGCTCCCCTGTGTCAGCAGGCAATGGACCTCAACTACGATGGTCTTATGGTAGAGTCTCATTGTAATCCGGATTGTGCTTTGAGCGACTCCTGCCAGCAGCTTACTCCGGATGTCCTCACTTCAATCCTGAATGGACTCGTACTTAGGAACAACACACTGACTACCGAAAACATAGAGGTTCTCCGCCGTCAGATCGACATTCTCGACGAGGAGTTGCTCTCCATTCTTTCAAAGCGTATGAGAGTGTCTGAGGAAATAGGCCTCTATAAAAAGGAGCACAACATGCCTATTCTTCAGAGCGAACGTTATGGTCAAATCCTTGAAAACAGGGCTGCTGAGGGTGCAATTCTCGGCCTCTCCCCCGGCTTTGTGGAGGAGGTTATGAAGGCAGTTCACTCTGAAAGCGTCAAGGTCCAGATGGAAATAATGAAGTAAGAGGGGAAAACTCAAATAAATCACCGAAATCTCAAATAAAAATCGTAAATTTGCGTCGCAAAAACGAAAAAAATATAAACCCAATAAATTAAACAATTTAACTATGCGAATTGAAAAAATCAAAGCCCGCGAAATTCTTGACTCACGCGGCAATCCAACTGTAGAAGTTGACGTTATTCTTGAAAGTGGCGTTATCGGTCGCGCTGCCGTTCCATCAGGCGCATCTACAGGTGAGAACGAGGCTCTCGAACTTCGTGACGGCGATAAGAAACGTTATCTTGGCAAAGGTACTCTCAAGGCAGTTGAAAACGTAAACAAGGTAATCGCTCCTGCAATTGAAGGTATGTCTGCTCTCGAGCAGCGCGCTATCGACAACAAGATGATTGCTCTCGACGGCACTCCTACCAAGTCAAAACTCGGTGCAAACGCCATCCTCGGTGTTTCTCTCGCAGTTGCACACGCAGCAGCAAACTATCTTGGCCTTCCACTCTATCGCTACATCGGTGGTACCAACACTTACACTCTCCCTGTTCCTATGATGAACATCATCAATGGTGGTGCTCACTCTTCATCCCCTATCGCTTTCCAGGAGTTCATGATTCGCCCTGTAGGCGCAGGCTCATTCCGCGAAGGTCTTCGTATGGGTGCTGAAGTATTCCACGCTCTCAAGGCCGTTCTCAAAGGCCGTGGCGAAAGCACAGCAGTTGGTGACGAGGGTGGTTTCGCTCCTGCAAACCTCGCAGGCGCTGAAGATGCTCTCGATTGCATTATCAAGGCTATTGAGAACGCTGGCTATGTTCCTGGCAAGGATGTTAAAATCGGCATGGACTGCGCTTCTTCAGAGTTCTACAAGAACGGTATCTACGACTATACAATTTTCGAAGGCCCTAAGGGAGCAAAGCGTTCTCAGGACGAGCAGGTTGCTTATCTCGAGTCTCTTATCAACAAATACCCTATCGACTCAATCGAGGACGGTATGGCAGAGAACGACTGGGATGGCTGGAAGAAACTTACAGACAAGATTGGCAACCGTTGCCAGCTCGTGGGTGATGACCTCTTCGTAACCAACGTTAAGTTCCTCAAGAAAGGTATCGAACTTGGTTGCGCTAACTCTATCCTCATCAAGGTTAACCAGATTGGTTCTCTTTCTGAAACTCTTGACGCTATCGAGATGGCTCATCGTCACGGTTACACTTCAGTTACTTCACACCGTTCAGGCGAAACTGAGGATGCTACAATCGCCGACATCGCAGTTGCAACCAACTCAGGTCAGATTAAGACTGGTTCCCTCAGCCGTACAGACCGTATGGCCAAGTACAACCAGCTCCTCCGCATCGAGGAAGAACTTGGTGACCTCGCAGTTTACGGCTACAACAGAGTTAAGTAATTTCAACTACTTATAATAATAAATCCCGACTCAAACGAGCCGGGATTTATTTATTTGACGCTGCTTAAACTCAAGCAGCCTGAATCAGCATTTCTACTCAAACTTTACATTTGTCGTATTGACATTGTGTCCGTTTCCGCTTGGATGTGCGCAAATGTTAGCAGCAGTAGGGGTTGCTCCATTTATCTTGGCAGTTGACTTAACTACGATTGGAGAGTCTGCTGTTCCAAGGTCGATAGAATAAACTGTGCCCTTGCTTGGGTCGGTTGGAGAATACCTGTACTGTCCAAAGACTGCACCGACTCTTGTAGTGGAAGCATCCGCAGTGATAGCGCAAGCAACCACATTGCCCTTAGGAGCGGTCTTGACCTCTTCAGTGTCAACAAAGTTTGCATCACCTGCCTGTGCCATTATACCTGCTATATGAACCTTGCAAGTGTCGGCAACCTGAACGTCTGAAACTGAAATTGAGCCGTTAGATGTGCAGTTTTCAACCAATGCGTTGAAATAACCGGTGATACCGCCTACGCAAGTACACTTGTCATACTGAGTTGCAGTGGCTTTTGTTACCTTGATTTCGCCATTGTTGGTTGCGTTGGCAATCTTGGAGTTGATGGTAGAAGTGACGCCACCGATAACCATAGCATTAGGGCAATCGACAATCACTTTACCTTCATTCTTTGCTCCATTGAGGATGTAGCCCTTGTTGTAAGCACCGCCAACACCTCCGATATAACTATACACCGTATTATTCCATCCCTTGTGGTAAGCAACGGTACCATTAGAGCGGTTCTCTATGTTTGTGAATGTGCAGTCATTTGTAGCAGCATTATCGACATAGCCATAAACTCCACCGATATAGAACTGGTTACCGAAGGCATTAGCATGGGTAGGGTCAGCCTCTTCCCATCTTGAATTTACAGTTACGGTAGCGTTATTGTAGCAGTCTGTCATACTTGCCTTAATGATACCGAATACACCGCCGACATTACCGATTTTATTACCAACGTTTGCATCTACCGGACCTACGTTGTAGCAATTTGTTGCGATAACAGAGCAATAACCTGCTACACCGGCTGTACATGACCTTGTACCGCCTGCTTGTTTCATATAGAGGTTCAATGACACTTTACCTCCATTGTGGCAGTCCTTTATGTAATTGTTGCTGTCGAGAATACGGATACCAATCTGACCGAATACGCCACCGATGCTTACCTGATAGTAACCGCCTGCCAAGGCATTACCGTCAGTTCCTGCTGCGAACACACCTCTGTCGATGCTTACGGCACCTGTATTGTGGCAGTTCTCAGCGGAGAAAAGAACAGATGCGCAGACACCGCCCACAGCAGGACGTGTACAGCAAGCGGCAGTGTTTTCCTCTGAGGTGGCGATGTGAACCTTGCCTGAGTTAGAGCATGTCTTTACGTTACCTTCCCAATAGCCTGCAACACCACCGACATTGCAGTATGAACCAGTAGCGACAACGCCCACATAATGATAAACTTCTCCGAAATTTCTACAACCCTCGAGGAGACCATAGTTTGTTGGAGGAGTATTGCCTGTGCCGAGTTTTGTGGCAGGAGTACAACCTACGACACCGCCGAGGCATACGCTCTTCGCTGTTTGGGTTACGTCTGATGTGACTGCTCCGGAGTTCTGACAGTTTGAAATTCCTGCTTTTGTGTAACCTACGACACCACCGGCATAAACAGCCTGAGACTGAGCATCCGTCCACTTGATGGTGATGTTTCCAGTGTTGGAGCAATGGTCAACTACCGCTGTGGCAGCGTTGTTTGCAACTATGGCACCGATGTTTACTGCACTTGTGATGTCAGCGCCTGCGTTCTCGAATACTATAGGAGCATAGTTTGCACAATCCTTAACCGTACCGGAGTTGTCAACTACGATGAATGCAGCCTTGGAAATGGCCTTTGCATTAAATCTGCAGCTTTCGTCTATCTG
>JABUTT010000149.1 GCA_021443515.1 Bacteroidales bacterium | reverse complement strand
CTCAAGCCCTTGTCACACCCCCTTCCGGTAGGTTGGGACTGCAAAGATACAAACTTTTTATTTAATACCAAAAAAATGTGAGAAGAAAATAGAGAAAAACGGCAAAAATCTTCATTTTTACCTTCTGAAACCGGATGACCCGTTCTTTACTGCCGAGATTGCGTTGCTCAGGCCGCCTCCGCCGCCTCTGCCCCCCATACTCGGAGCGCCTGAAGAATGTGAGTGAAGTTTCTTAGGCTGGATGTAGAATGGCCACATTATACCGAAACGGAGTGTTCTCTGAGGATAGACATAACCCGCAGCGGAGAAATAGTCCGGTCTTTTCATAGGCGAACCGTTACCCACATTTGTACACTTGATGAAGACGCAGGTTCTAACCCATTGAACATTCACAAAGACGTCAAAGATAGGACAGTCTCCATACTTCTCCTTATCCTGATTTACAAACTGGCCAGTAACCGCATTGTAAGAAGGGGCATAATACTGAGTTGTATAGCGGGCATTCGCTCCAAGTTGCAACTGCATTACATTCTTCACTACATCGAACTGGAAATACCATTTGATGTTTGCGACAAATGTAGGAAGAGGCACCACACTCTGATTTGATGAGAACTGAAGCAAGCCTCTGTTGTCCATGTGGAACTTCCAAATTGTGAAATTCTTCTCGAGAGACACCGTAAGCACGCTCATAGGAGAAGCGTTCTGGTGAATCACACCCGAAGAATCGTAGTAAAGATTGTTTTTCAGAAGGGCATAACCCACACCGACATTCATCTTCCATTTTGGAATATCTATGCCTCCCTCTATCTTAGTTGTCGAAACTTTTCCGAAATTATTGTCCCAACGAACGTGATTTGAGAAGAAATGCTGCTGATAGAAGTCCGGAGTAGCGAGTGTAGTTCCCACTTTTGCAATGATGTTGACAGGCTCATTTCGCTGACGGAAAGGATAGAAGGAGAATTTAAAGTTTCCTCTTGCCTCAAGGTCACTGAAGCCATAGCCTATCAGGGTATATTTTGCAAAAGCATCCCACTCCACATACTTTTTAATCTTTCCACGCGCGCCCGCATATATATAGAAGGAGTTCAGCACCGTATTTTTAGGCTTGTGGAGGTAGAATTGGCTTGAAACCGGAGTATAGTATGTGAGCAATTTGTCGCCTATGCCGACGTCAAGTTTTGATACGGCGGCTTCTCTTCCCCAAGGCTGCAACCTTATGAATATCTTGTTGTCAAGCCTCAGCACCCTCATTGAGTCCGAAGATGCGGTAGGAGATAGATAGAAATGTTCGTATGGATTGTCCTTCGTTGTAGAACTTACCTTGTCTTCATAAGTACGACGGAATATTGAAAGTTCGCTGTTGTGACCAACATAAGCCGAAGATGCGTCAAGATTTGCCTTTGCTTTCTCCCTTGCGGCAGCTTCCTCTTCTTCCGCCTTCTTGGCTTTTTCTTGCGCAAGAATTTCCGCCTCGGCACGAGCTGCATCAGAGGCTAACTTCGCAGAATCGAGCTTTGCCCTTTGGGCAGAGTCGAGGGTTGCAAGATAAACCGAATCCAAAAGCAACATCGAAATTGAATCGGTGGTATTTACCACAAGAGTATCGGTCTCTGTCTTTTTCTTCTTTGATTTGAAAATTTTACGAGCCGCATCAGAGAAGATGGACAGAGGTATTCGATAGGACTGGTCAAGATATACGGTGTGCTTTGATGTCTTTGAAGAGGCGTTTGACAGGTGAACGGCTATTTCTCGAGCATCCACCGTAGTATCCCTAATCCAATAACTGTCAACTATACCGCCATTTTCATTCCTGTGTATTCTGTTGAAGATATAGCCTACGTGCAACACATATTTTGGACCCACGTGATTCACTGCCACAAATGCAGTTCTGTTATTGGTCTTTTCGTTATTAAGCACTCCCGCTCCTCCCCAATTCTGGAACATGAAATTCATATTTATGGCAGGAGTAATGTTGGTAGATGTCCAGATGCGTGCATTTCCTTCCTCCTTATCCTTGTTGGCGAAAGGCGAACCGCTGTAGAAAAATTCGGTGTATGGACATTTTGTATTTACCTGCGGAAGTGTCTCGGCAGAGAAAGACCACTCCTCGTAAGGAGTATAGAAAAAGGCATTCTCCGTCTCCTTGCGCTTGAAAAAGTTGTCAAGCATGAGAGCCGAACCCGGCATACCAAGGTTCACAGCCTCAACATCCTTCCTGTAATATGGCAAATCATAGAAATGCGTATTGTAGGAAGTGTCTATTTCGGATATTTTTATGTCGCTGAACTGACGGTCTCTCTCCCATACCAACATCCTCTTGTATTTCAACGAATCAGGAATGATATAAGCTTCAAGCACACGAGGAGTCTCCTTGATTATACTGTCCCTTACTGCCTTCAATGAGTCTTTTCTTGCCCAAACACTGTCCTGATGAGCAATTTTCTTCTTCATCTTCTCCATATAGAGATACTCCTTCAACTCTTTCTTGCTGAGATGAGAATACCAGTAGTCAAAGGCAAATTTTGCCTTCATAAGAGAATCGGCGACGAGCATAGAGTCCAAAACAGGGAAAATCACGCTGTCCTTCGCCTGACGGAGAGAATCTCGATAGAACCTGCGTGAAGCCGTATCCAGGAATGCCGCATAGTATTGGTATTTTATCGTATCAGTCCGGGCAAGAGAATCGGGCACATAATATATTGTGTTGAATCGAGGCTCTATCTCGTATGTTTGTGCATAGAGAGTGTCGTTTTCAATGATAGAGTCATTATGCTCCTTGAAAACGGTAAGAAGAGTATCGAGAAGAAGAGAATCTTCCCTTGCTTCAACCCTGAGAATGGAGTCTTTCCTTAACGAATCCCTCCTTCGTGAAAGAGAGTCTTCTGTGCGGAGGAAAAGGTCGGTTTTTGTTAGGGCAAGAGAGTCGATCCACCAGGTAAATCCTCCTTTGGATGCGGCGTATGTAGTCCTGAACGAACCAAGAAGTCCGCTCAAAAGAACAATGCTGATGATTGCTCCAAGAACCAAAGAGTTGCCGCGCTGTCTCAAATTACCTCTATTCCTTTCGATGTGAATTCTTTAAGTGTGTCCTCGTGTCCCTTGGCATCTACATATCCAAGGCAATCCTTGAGAACAACAACATTATATCCCGCTTTTTTAATATCCTCAGCCGTGTTCTTCACACAATATTCTGTAGCAATCCCGGTAACATAAACCGTCTTTATTTCAAGTAACGAAAGAACCTCCTCTAAAGACTGTCCTGCCTCGTTCACACCTTCAAAACCCGAGTATTGTTCTTTTGAGGCATCACAACCTTTGTAGAAGGTAAAAACATCATCCCTGTAACATTCTATCGCCTTGTGAACTTCGCCTCCGCGAGTTCCTGCAACACAATGAGTCGGCCAAATTCCTCCAAATTCTTTGAACGAACTGTGGTTGGCAGGATGATGGTCGCAAATGAAAAGCACAGGATATCCTCCCAGAATAGCATCTTCATCATTTTCAGACTCAGCTGCTATGGCCTCAATATACTCCTTAAGAGCAGCCACGGCCTCATTTGCTCCCGCACAAGCGAGAGTCCCGTCAATGAAGTCGTAGAGCATATCTGTTACGACGAGTGCGCTATCCTTAGTCTTTATTGTTCTTTTCATATTGCCTGATTTCTTTTTCAAGTCTGTCCATTATGGAATGTTTGAGATTGAAAAGTTCCCTTGAAATATCGGATTTATAGTAATGGGGATTGATTAGACGGCGTTCACTCGGACTCAAATGTGCAAGATTACTCTCATAAAAGGCTTTTTTCTGCCCCAGAGAGTCTTGCTCTGCCACAATTTCTCCGCCCTTCATCATTTCCACCTGAAGCACCCTATAGGTGTATGAACCCGCTTCAAAAGTCTTGTGCTTGTAGATGTCGTATTCGTCAAATATCTCAAACTCCTCTCCCGCTGTTATCTTTCTTGATGTTTCGTCTCCTACAAGACAGGTGACATCCGCCTTGAAAACTTCCCCCTGAACCGGGTCGTTCTTTATGATGCGGTAGGTGCGCTGGAAGCCCGGATTTATAAGTTTGATTGTGTCCTCACTGCATTTGAGAACAGGTTCGTCATCTATCTGCACCAGTTTATAGACATTGCCAAAACAAGGTGCCGCCTTGCTCGTTGCTATGGCATCTCCGACTCCGTAAGAATCTATGCAGGCTCCCTGACGCTCCAAATCGGTGATGAGATATTCATCCAAAGAGTTGGTTGCAAATATCTTGCATCCTGTCAAACCTTCATGGTCAAGCATCTGACGGCACTGCTGGCTGAGGTAAGCAAGGTCTCCGCTATCCAGTCTTATTCCATACAGAGGGGCATAGTCATCGCCTATTCCATTATCCTTGAATGCCTTCACAGCATTGCGGATGCCGCATTTAAGAGTATCGTATGAGTCTATCAAAAGTATGAGAGGTTCGCCCTTGTGAGTCTTGATGTAGGTGTCAAATGCCGTGTACTCACCCTTTACCGTACATCCGAAACTTGTGATGTAACTATGAGCCATCGTTCCCGTGGCCATCGTATCGAAATACGAGCTTGTGAGGATGTTGGAAGTGTTTGCACAGCCTGCGATGATTGCTGCCTTTGCTCCATATATTGCTGCCCAAGGACCATGAGCCCTGCGGGAACCGAATTCGCTCACAGGATGATTTGTCGCCCTTGTAACGCGTGAAGCCTTCGTTGCCACAGCCATCTGATGGTTCATTATGCACAGAAGCGGCGTTTCAAGTACCTGAGCCTCAACCATAGGTCCCACAACGGTTATAATCGGCTGATTCGGGAAGGCTATTTCGCCCTCCTTCATAGCATAGATGTCGCCCGTAAAGCGCATTGTTGAAAGGAATTTGCGGAACTCGCCATATTCGTTCCCGGGAAGGAATCTCTCAAAAAAAGCCTCATCCCTGTTTCCAAGCCCCTTTACCATTTCAATAGCCTCATCCGTACCGCTGACTACTGCCCAGTTGTTGTTTTCAGGGGCCTTGCGATAGAACAGGTTGAAAATGGACATTTGCTGAGCCTTACCTGTTTCGTAGTAAGACTTGCCCATCGTGTATTGATATTTATCGGAGCAATATGCTATATCCTTCATACTATATAAATGTATATAGAATGCAAAGATAACTTTTTTCTTAGAAAGATTTATCTTCTAAGAAGCTGTTTAAGAATTACGACTTCCTAATACTCGAGTTTGAGGTCGTCCAACCACAGAATACTTGTTGACGAACCTGTGAAATAGTCGCCGAGAATACTTGATGCAGCAGAAACTATGATGTGGGTCGGACGGCGTGTGACACTTCTATAGTCGAGAGGTATTTCGACCTCTATCCAACCGTCTGTAGATTT
>JABUTT010000102.1 GCA_021443515.1 Bacteroidales bacterium | reverse complement strand
CGGATAGAATGGAAGTTTCCTAAACTTTAGATAGCAGTTCGATTCTGCTCGGGGCTACAAAAGGAAAAAGTGGGACCGCCCTATTTACAGAGCAGTTCCACTTTTGCTATAAATTCTTCAGGGTAACGACCTACAGCACGAAGATCATCCACCATACCTTCGGGATCAATTTCCCGGAGGTAATTTTGTGTATTGGCAGGGTCCTCGGTTATCTTGCTGCCCGCTCCTGCAATTGCCATGAAACGCTTTGGAAGAAGTGGATAAGGGTCAACCCTCTTCGCCTGCTCGAGTTTCATCGTAGGAGTGAAACCCATAATTCTCTTTATAAGGCCTTTCTTTCCTCTAAGAAGGCTCACATCGAGAGTTTCGTCATATTCAACCTCAACATCGACATCTTCTGAGGCGCTGAGAGTTCCGAGTTCAATTATTGCAGAAAGAGATGTTCCGTCGTATGTCCAATAAACTGCTTCAGAGGAGGTATTTCTCTGATAAGATATTTCCTCTCCATTCAATTTGACGGTTTTAGGAGGGTAAACGCCTTCAAGTATGATTGATATCTTGCGCCCACAGTCCATATCTTTGTAAGAGCCCTTTCTTGCGGCTATTTTAAGACTGAGAGCAGAGGCAGATGAAGTCTTTGTTATCTCCGTAACAGCAAATTCAGCCTCGTATGCCTGGGTTGCCCCGTCGTCCTCATAATGAATGTAAGATGACTCGCCATCCCCCGGAGCAACGAGGAGTCTGAGAACATTCGAAGGTTCCTGAAGGTTTGAAATCACAGGAGAAGCCATAGGTATAATTGCTCCGGCCTTTACAAACCAAGGATTCTCAGCAAGAGTGTATTTGAGATTCTCTGTGGTGCCTCCTTTGTAGATATTACCCGATGCCATATCATACCAATCACAGCCTGTAGGAAACCACATTGAGCGGGCAGACAAGCCATTCTCATCCATAGGTTCGCAGACAGCAGTGGCGAGAATGTTGTCGCCGAAGAAAAATTCTTCCTTCCAGTCGTATGCTTCCTGCTCCTGAGGATAATAATAGTAAAGAGGACGACACATACTGACTCCCGTGTCATAGGCCTGACGTGCGGCATCATAAATGTATGGAGAAAGGTCGTAACGAAGACGGATTGCAGAGGCCATTGCAGGATATTCCTCAGGGAAAGCCCAGATACGGCGCTCGATCTTCAGGTCCTTTGTGCAGTGAGTCTTGAATATAGGAGTGAAAACGGCGTACTGAAGCCAGCGTGTGAGCATTTCGGCATTGGTGGTTTCAACTCCCTTGTCCAACATGTGACCTCCAATATCGTGTCCCCAATAGCCATAGCCCACATTGGATGAAGTCGCCGTGAAATAAGGCAGGAACTTGAGGACAGACCAGGAGCAATAACTGTCGCCTGAGAAGCCAATCTGATAACGATGACTACCGAGACCACCCCAACGATGATAAATCACAGGTCTTGGAGCATATATGCCCTTAGAAGAACTCTGGCGAACCTTGTCGTTGAAGAAGGTGTAGTTAAGCCAGAATGTGTTGCTCAAACCCTCGGTATATTTCGAAAGTTTCCACTGCTGCCAGTCAAGCCACCAGAAGTCCACTCCCTGACGCTCGAGAGGATGAATTACGCTGTTGAAATAGGCTTCCGTCCACTCTTTCTGGTCGATACGGAAAGGTATTGGAGCGTTCTTGCCTTCAACTCCGGTCTTAGGGTCGGGGCCTGCAAACTTCCATCCGTCAGCGCCATAGACATAGCCCTTAGGTCCGTCATAATCCTTTGTGCGTGAAAGATAGTCGGAGCGGAAGCGCTCATAACTCTCCTCGTAAGGCTGTATGCCCGATGCAGGGTGAAGATTGAGGGAAGTCTTGAGATTGAGGTTGTGAAGATCCTGAAGGAAGTTCTCGGGATTAGGGAAAAGTTCCTTTACCCAGGTATAGCCTGTCCAGCCAATTCTCTGGCCGAATTCATCAGTCGCAGCATTCTTCTTCTTAAGGCCGAAGGTTTCGTGCCAATCCATATCGATGACCATAATGTCTATAGGTATGTTGTGGCTCTTGATTTCTTTTGCAAGGTTCACAAACTCAAAATCCGAATACTGCCAATAGCGGCTCCACCAGTAACCGAACATATATTTAGGAGGCAGAGGAATACGGCCCGCAATTTTGGTAAAGTCTGCAAGAGCCGCAGTGTAATCGTGTCCGTATGCGAAAATATAAAGGTCCTGACGCTTGCCCTTTGGACGAGGTGCAACCCAGCCGCCCCACTCGCCCTCTTCTGCAACAATGAGATGACGCTCTGACTCATCTATGACAGCCCAGCCGTCTTTTGAAAGTATGCCTTTTTCGTATGGGTCATTTTTGTTGATTTCGTCAAAGCCACGGCAACCATCAAGAGTTCTGGTTGTACCGAGAAGGTTTCCGCTCTCATCCGCTCCCGGACGCCAGGTGACCTTCTTTGCCTTTGTACCACCTACGGGAACCATGGAGAAGACCACAGAAAGATTGTCCTCAGTGAATTCTCCGGTTATATTATAGGTAAGAGTCAGTGCGGAGGTTTTAATCACAACCTTCTTTGAAGTCACTGTAGCGCTGTATGAAGGCACAGGAAGATTGCGGTTTACGATGGCGAGAGTTGCATTGTCTTCAAAATGTCCATCTTCGCTCCACTCCATACGGATGAGCCTGTCTGTAAGTACGGTAAAACGGGCATTTTTTGTGGCTACAACAGCCTCGGCAGATGCCTTTGGATTGTTCTGTGCAGACAATAAAACCATCGACAGAACGACTGCCGAAATCACTAAAAAGAATCTTTTCATAAGAAAGTGTTATTTATCAAAAACTGTGGTTAAGGCCTCATTCGCCTTGCGGACTGCCTCCTTATCCATCTTGAGGACCTTCCTGTCATAGGTGTAGAGACCATTTATTTCAAGTTCAACGTCTGTGGTCTGGGTATATACGCCGCTACTGTAGCCCTGTGGAACCATATTCAGGAGCATCTGCGCATACTCCACATAGAGTTTCGTATTCTGGGCTATGTCTTCTGTTGAGGTGTAACCCCAACTTTCATTCTTGTTTCCGTCTTTGTCCTCCTGCCACTTGTGACCTGGTACGCTCATACCTATACCGCCATACTCTCCGAGAACATTCACAAAATTTTTGTCTGTGAGTATGACTTTTGGCTCAGGATAATGGTGCATATCGAGAATATGTCCTCCCATACCTTTGACAAAATTGCCTCCCGAGCAAGGATTGACTATGCGTGAAGGGTCATAATCAGCGGTCCAATGAGAGATTTCCACCGTGTTGCTCTGCCCCCAGCCTTCGTTGAATGGAACCCAGATACAAATGCAAGGGTGGTTATAGAGAGCGTCGATGATTTCCTTCCATTCCTTGCGATAACAAGCCATTGATTCCTCGCAGCGAGGTCTTGCATCCTCATCTATCCATTCGTAGCGACCCGTCCAGTAGCCCTTTCTCAAATCCATATCGCCAGCAGGCATATCCTGCCATACAACAATGCCGAGACGGTCGCAGGCGTAGTACCAGCGGTCAGGCTCAACCTTGATGTGCTTGCGGATGGAATTGAAACCGAGAGCCTTTGTTTCAACAAGGTCAAAGACCATTGCCTCCTCTGAAGGAGGGGTAAGAAGTCCATCCGGCCACCAGCCTTGGTCGAGAGGCGCCATAAGAAAGACCTTCTTATTGTTCAGCGCAAGCCTCTTGTAGCCGTATTCGTCAGGCTCTGTCACAGATATTTTGCGAAGGGCAGCGTAGGAAGATACATCGTCAGTGGCGGTTATCACCCTTATATTGTATAAAAAGGGACTCTCCGGAGACCAAAGTTTCGGACTCTCAATTCTCAAGGCTACATCATCGTTGGTATTGGCCTCAACAGAACTCAAAAGTTTATCTCCATCACAGACCTCAACCACCATAGGGCAGGTCTGAGGGGTATTGACCTTCAGATAGATGCAAGACTCATCCACGCAAGGGGTAATCTTCAGAGATGTTATTCCGTTTTGCGGTACAGGCTCCATCCATACGGTCTGCCAAATACCGCTTACAGAGGTGTACCAGATTGATTTAGGATCGCGCACCTGCTTGCCGACACCCCAGAAACTGTCCCTAACCTCGTCCTCCACGAAAACCTCGAGAGTATTCTTTCCCGCCTTGATCGCCGAAGTAATGTCTATGCTGAATGGAGTAAAACCACCTTCGTGACCACCCACCTCGATTCCGTTCACGCTGACCTTGCATACACAGTCAACTGCACCGAAATTCAGCACCACATTGTTGCCCTTCCATGAACGCGGAACAGAGAAAGAGCGGCTGTAGTGAAGTTTTTCGCCCGGAGCAAGCCTTTCACCCACACCAGAAAGAGCCGATTCGAGGCAGAATGGAACGAGGATTTTTCCCTTGCGGACACTGTCCTTGGAAGATATAATCTCATAGTCCCACATACCGTTAAGGTTCTTCCACTCGCTTCTCTCAAGTTGAGGACGGGGATATTCGCTCCAAACAGCAGAAGGATCAAGATTTTCTCCCCAAAGAGTCATAATATGCTCCCCGGCCGGAGTCCATCCGTTGCAGGAAAGCAACGACAACAGCGACAACAATAACGGTATGCGTTTCATATATTTTGAATTAAGGCTCTTTTGCAAGCGGCAACTTTACATTCCAAGAATTCTCTCGGCAACCTGGGCAGGAGTAAAGCCAAGTTTCTCGTCAAGCACCTTGTATGGAGCAGAGAAACCGAATGTCTCAAGGCCAAAGACCTTTCCGAACGGAGCCACAAGACCTTCAAGGTTGATTGGAAGACCTGCAGTGAGACCGAAGACCTTTGTTGAAGGATCAATTACCGAAAGTTGGTAATCCTTGCTCTGATTGCGGAAGAGACCCTCTGAAGGAACTGAAACTACCTTAACTTTCTTGCCCTTCTCCTTGAGAATTACAGCGGCTTGAGCGAGGGTTGACGCCTCTGAACCTGATGCCACGAGGGTATATTCAGGGTTTTCATCCGAGCCTGCTATTACATAACCTCCACGAGAGACAAGCGAGTAATTCGTGCCTGCAGGGAGGTTGATGATGTTCTGGCGTGAAAGTATGATAGCGGACGGAGAGTCGATGTTCTCCATCATAAGTTTGTAGCAGGCAGTTGTCTCAGGAGCGTCTGCAGGACGAAGCACGAGCATCGAGTTCTTGCCATCGTGGGTCTTGAGTTTCTCCATGAGACGAATCTGCGCCTCCTGCTCGACAGGTTCGTGAGTAGGACCGTCTTCTCCTACACGGAAGGCATCGTGACTCCAGATGAATTTCACCGGAACCTTCATCAACGCTGCCATACGCACTGCAGGCTTCATATAGTCCGAGAATACGAAGAAGGTTGCACAAGCGGCAATCACTCCACCGTGGAGAGACATACCTAT
>JABUTT010000153.1 GCA_021443515.1 Bacteroidales bacterium | reverse complement strand
CTTAAAATGGAACAACCGGTCCTCTCTAACGGCGACGGCCTGTGCTTTATAAACAAGAAAGGCGAAACTGTGGGCTTCCGTGCCGATAAGGTCTCAGGCGAGAGAATTACCTGCAAGGCTATTGAAGATATGTTCATCGGAGCGAGGATATATCGCAATATGGACATAACTTTTGAAAAGAGTCTCGAGAAAAGAGCGGAGAGACTGCTGGAAGTGACTCTTGACATCCACATCGGCAAAGGCAGACTGAAAATCGAGGCAGTGCGTGAAGATGGGACAAGGCTCACAAAAATCATAGACATATCCGGTTATGAAGAGGCGAACAACCCAGAGCGAATACTCGGACTCATAAACGTAAACCTTTCAAAGAAGGCAGGAAGACACCGCTTTGAAGTCAAGACGCTCAACTCTGAGGGCGACCTTCCACTTCTTTCGTCCGCCTGGCTGAATGAGATAAGAAGGACTCTTGCCGAGGAATTTGACAATATCGCAATTGCCTCAACGCCTATTCTTAATCGCAACGAAATCCTGAAAGGCAAGGCCTCAACAGCTCTAAGCACAAAGGAGAAGGACTTGAACCTTCTAAAACCCGCAATTCAATCTTACAAGGCAAATGTCGCCAATCTTCCTGCAGCAAGATTCTATGGCAGTTCCCTCTCCGCATACGAACTCCACCACCAAAAAGGCGCAGAACTTATGCGCACCCGCCACTGCATAAGGAGGGAATTCGGCGCCTGCCTAAAGGAACATCCAGAGAAACTCAAAGCTCCTCTAAAACTTCTCAACAACGGAAAATCCTTCGAACTTCTCTTCGACTGCACCTCCTGCGAAATGATAATAAAATAAGGAACGATATTCTATCATTGATATGAGTGATTTATTTGCCGGAATCGGCAAAAAGTGCTAATTTTGCGTATTGACAAGAATATTTATTTGCCAAGCATACAAAATTATGGAATTCATTTCAGTTAAAGAATTTGCGACAAAGCATAGTGTTTCCGAACGGACAACTCGAAATTGGTGTGCAGAAAACAAGATTGAAGGGGCGATTCTTATAGGAAATGTATGGTCTATCCCTTCGGATGCCGTCGTACCTAAACGCATACGACACAAGAAAGAATCCCCGCTATTACGAGCCCTTAGGGAACAAAAGGATGCCAAAATGAAAGGAGGAATATATCATCGAACTCAGATTGATCTTACATATAATTCCAACCACATTGAAGGAAGCAGACTTACTCACGAACAGACAAGATACATTTTTGAAACAAACACAATAGGTGTATCGTCAGAAAGTATCAATGTGGATGATATTATTGAGACTACTAATCATTTCCGCTGCATTGACCTCATCATTGACAATGCTTTCCGCCCATTGAATGAACAATTTATCAAAAAACTTCACTCCATCTTAAAAAATGGTACCTCCGATGCTACAAAAGATTGGTTTCGTGTGGGCGATTATAAGTTACTTCCTAATGAAGTAGGCGGGAATCTTACCTGCCCTCCGGAAGAAGTACATAGTCGTATGAAGACCCTTTTATCCCAATACAATGCTATCAAGAGAAAAACTCTGAAGGATATTATTGATTTTCATCATAAATTTGAATCTATCCATCCTTTTCAAGATGGAAACGGGCGTATCGGCAGGTTGATAATGTTCAAAGAATGTCTCGCCTTAGGGATTCCTCCCTTCATCATCACTGATGACCTCAAACTATTTTATTATCGAGGTCTGCGAGAATATGGAAACATTGACGGATACCTCACGGACACTATTCTCACAGCTCAAGACAACTACAAAGCAATACTCGACTACTTTAGAATCAAATATTGAATCCGATAAAATCTAAATTTACTATTTATAAGAACACTTGCTTCTCAAAATTATTATCTTTGCAGGAACACTTTAGAAAAAATTTATATATAAAGAAAATTATTTTCTTTTTAGTTTTCCTTTTTTTAAGCATTTCAATAAGTGCACAAGAACATTTATCTTTTAAGAACATTCCTATAGATGGGAATATTACCGATTTCGTAGCAAAATTGAAGGAACAAGGATTTACAGTCAAAGAAAATTTTAAAAATAGTGTTATTCTAAATGGACCTTTTGCTGGATATGATGATTGTACTATTTTTGTGCTTTTTAGCACTTCTTCAGAAACGGTATGGAAAGTTTCAGCGACATTGCCTCATCGGTCTTCTTGGCTATCTACTCTTTCTATGTATCAAGATTTTAAAGAGGAATATATTAAAAAATACGGTGTACCTAGTAATAGCTATGAATTCTTTCTCGACCCTTATAAACTTGGGGATGGTTACGAATTACAAGCCATCAAATTAGAGAAAGGATATTATTCAACTTATTGGTATCTTGATTTAGGTATAATAAGTATTAAAATTAAAGCGCTAAGTAATTATACCGGTTGGATAATGCTTACATATGAAGATGCGGCAGGATTTAGTATTAAAACTAAAGAAAAAGAACAAATGATATCCAATGATATTTAAAAATTAGAGAATCATTATTTATTGACCCAAAAATTACACACGACATTGTGCGAAGTCTTTCATTTCGTGGTTGGGGCTCAGTTGATTAACTTATATAATGATAATAAAATAAGCCATAACCTTTTGGGCTATGGCTTATCTTAATTATAATTTTCCATAGATGCTATTTAATAATGGTTCATATTTTTATTTATGGAATTATTTTGAACAGATTTGGATTCGACTGCGAAGGAGTATAGCTGTGATCTATATGACTGAGCAGAGAATTCAAAGATGCCAAAAGAAAACATAAAGAATTTCTGAATCATTATTAAATAGCATCTTCCTACTTGAAGACTGCGTTGAAGGTCTGCTTTGCAGAGTTGGTGGTTCCGCAAAGGAAATTCTGGTAGTTGGATCCATCAATAACGGTCTTTGTACCATTGATTGTGATGGTTGTACCATTCAAAATTTCAATAGGTTTATCTGCCGTACCCCATGTTACTGTCGCATCAGG
This sequence comes from Bacteroidales bacterium, assembly GCA_021443515.1. Classification (GTDB taxonomy): domain Bacteria; phylum Bacteroidota; class Bacteroidia; order Bacteroidales; family UBA932; genus Cryptobacteroides. Next base: position 2,481 of record JABUTT010000153.1, on the reverse strand, counting down.
AGAGCTACCCAATACTAAGCCGACCGTGGTTGCACCATTGCTTGTTTCAGCCACAATGTTACACTTAACCTTGCAACCTTCAGCCTTTGTAGCAGCCACCTTACCGTTGCTTCCGATAAGACCGCCGACCTGAGACTTAAGACCTGCAACAGTCTGGATGACATCACCATAGTTCTCGTTACCACTGAAGTCGAGTTCCTGTGAGTGGAATCCTGAGATACCGCCCATCTGGTCGTCTGCAGTAGTGGTGAGGTTGTTTGTAAGGGTACCATAGTTGATACATTTGGTAATATGACCCAAACCTCCGGCAATACCGCCGATACGCATCTTGCCCACACCATTTACAGTGATGTTTCCATAATTGGTACATTCGATAATGTGGTTCTCGGAAACATTGCTTTCAACGCCCGGATAACCGCAAATACCTGCAGCGCAAGCGTATGAGTTCTGGTTGTCGAATTCGACCTCGATGTTTCCGGTATTCTTACAATTCTTCACATTGGAAGAAGTAGCAGACTGGCTGTAAGCACCTGTTGTTCCCTGGTCACCACCTGCAACACCGCTGACGATAATCACGTAGTTCTTGGTATTTGGCTGAACCCCGCGGGTTGGAGTGATACATTGACATACAATTTTACCGCTGTTCTCGCAATTTGTGACATCTGCTGCCCTTGCTCCTACGACACCACCGCACTGTGGACGGTTGGTACCGATAGAGTTTGCGATTCTTGTCATATCCTCGAGGATGTAGGTGATAGGAGCTGTGTTCTTGCAATCTGTAACCGTACCTGCAAGGTCAGTATTTGCAACCACGCCACCGACGTGCAAGGTCACACGTGTCATATTCACATACTTTGGAGGATAACCATCGCCTGATACTCCAATCCAGGCAGAACCTGCGATTGCAGACACAGCACCATCGTTGATACAGTTAGCAAGAGGAGCATTTGCATAACCTGCAACACCACCAACGAGAGCGCCGCCGACAATCTTGTCAGATGCATTGAGAGTAATTATACCCTTGTTGGTACAATCTGTAAGAGGACCGTCTGTGTGGCCTGCGATACCGCCGAATGTTAGAGTGTGGTTAGAAGCAATGTCAACAGTGTATTCCACCATGATGTCACCTTCATTCACGCAACCGGAAATAGGAGCAGCGCTCTTTGCGATGATAGCTGCTACGTGAGCAGCCTCAGGAGCAGCGGAAATAGTCACTCTAAGGTCTGCCTTATTGGTAATGTTCGTGATTTTTGCAGTGGCAGTAGCGCTGGTTGAGAAGACCGCAGCTGTAGTGGCTCCTGTGGTAAATTCGCAAGAAGAGTCGATTACGAGGTTAGAAACAGCAGAAGAAATCTCACCGAAGAGAGGTGTGGCATTCTTGAGGTTCTTGATTACGTGATTGTTTCCTTCGATTGTGCAAGGCACATCCTTATATGGAAGGCTCTTTCCACCAAAGTCAAGGTCTGCGCCTATGGTTATTGTCATAGAAGCGTCTATTCCATCATTGAAAGCAGCAATGAGTTCTTCCGCAGTCATAATAGTCAAATCCTTGGATTCAAGAGTGGTCACTTCGTTTGAAACAGCCCAGTCTGAAGAATACTTTGTGCTGTAATATCTTGCACGAGTTACATAGGTTGTCTTGCTCTTTATGCCTGAGTCAATGAGTACGACAGAAGAACTTGCACTCTGTTTGCCGAAAGATGTCCAATCTGAAGCGCTCTTCTCTTTATACTGGACTTCCATACCTGTGATACCGTATTTCTTCAATACGTCTTCACTCTTGCCTTCAAAAACAACAGAGATAGATTTTGCAGAAGGAACGACATCCTTGATTACAGGTGGAGCGAAAGTAACCTTTGAATAGGTCGTATCTGTGCCTGATTTGATATATTCCCAAGTTGAATAAACTGAACGAGGATAGTTTGCACGAACTCGAATGGCATATTCGCCCGGTACGAGTCCTTCAAATTTTGCTGAATAGATATCAACCTTCGGGTCAACCGGAACTGTCTTGGTGAGGTCAGCCTTATAAGAATCACCTGTACCTGCAGTCAGGGAAGCCTGAACGCTGAAACTTGCAGCGCCTGCGTTTACACTTTCTTTTCCGTCCCAAGTTACAACGAGGACTGAAGAAGTAGTGGACTCGGCATCAAGCGCCACATCTTTTGGAGCGGGAGCATTTGCATCAACACCAGAGAAGACAGCCTTTTGGCATCCGGTGAAGGCGAGTGCAAGAGCAAGCGCAGCCGAAAAGAGTTTTAATGATTTCATAATGTCTTGTTGTTGGTTTAAAACAATAAATAATGGTTCCGCCTTTTTAGGGCGAACCTTGACATCGGATATCTTTCCGGAAAAACTCCTCGTGGAGCCTCGGCTTGCAGTACCAAAGATATACAAATAAACTTAGTGACAAGAAAATTTGTGCAAAAAAAGAACGAATTGCACAAAATTATTGGCAATTCGTTCCGAATGTTTAGCCGG